>NZ_JAQIBU010000010.1 GCF_027858935.1 Oleiagrimonas sp.
GGTCGACCCAGCGCGCCGGCGGCGGCCAGATACAGGGCGATGGCAAACAGGCTGGCGATTGTGACGAACATGACGCGCAAGTGTCGCACAGGCGCACGTCACAGGTGAATGCATCGTTCGATTTGCCGCAGCCGGTCGCGTTCTGGCCATGGGACTTGCAGAATTTTGATATTTGTCTAAATATCTACACATGATGACGCGTGACACCTCTCCATGAAGCAGCAGGAAGTGTTCAAGGCCATGGCCGACCCGACCCGACGGGCGATCCTCAAGCGACTGCAGGAGGGCGCCTTGACCGCGGGCGAGATCGGCCAGGCCTTCACCATCACCTCGGCGTCGCTCTCGCATCACTTCGCCGTGCTCAAGCGTGCCGACCTGGTGCGCACGGAGCGGCGTGGACAGTTCATCGTGTATTCGCTCAACAGCACCGTGTTCGAGGATTTCGCACGCGTGCTGTTCGACCTGTTCCGGCATCGGGGCAGCCCGGGAGACAACGCATGAAATTCAATCGTGGCCTGCTGGTCTCTGCGGCCTTCATGATGATCGGCGTGGTGGTTGCCGCGTGGCTGTGGCCGCGTCTGCCTGCACAGGTGCCTTCGCACTGGAATGTGTCCGGTCAGGTCGATGGCCACATGCCGAGGTTCTGGGCTGCGGCGTTTCCGTCGCTCAGCGTGCTGGCACTCGCGGTGCTGACCTGGCTGCTGCCGGTGATCTCGCCGAACCGGTTCCGCATCGGACCGTTCGTACAGGTGTACATGGGGCTGATGCTGGCCATCCAGGGCTTCGTGCTGGTGGTGGGCGTGTGCATGCTGCTGGCAGGCGCGGGCTACGCCTTGCCCATGCCGCGGATAGCCATGCTGGGCATGGGCGCCCTGATGACGGTGCTGGGCAACTACATGGGCAAGCTGCGGCGCAATTTCTTCATCGGCATCCGTACCCCCTGGACCCTCGCCAGCGAGGCAACCTGGGAGCGGACCCATCGGCTGGGCGGCAAGCTGTTCGTGCTGGCCGGGCTGTTCGTACTGGCGGGAACAGCCCTCGGGCTCGGGTTCTGGTTTGGCATCGCATGCATCCTCGCAGCGGCGCTGATTCCGGTCGTGTATTCGTTCGTGATCTACCGGCGGGTGGAAGGTCCGCCGGAGGCTTGATGTGGGCCGCATGTCGACCGCTCATGCGCGGTCATCCCGTATGGAGAAAAATCATGAAGCGTTTGCCATGGATCGTGACGATCCTGTTCACGACACCTGCATGGGCCCTGGGCGGCACGACCTGCGTGCAGCGGTCGCACGACCTCCTGGTCGCGCTCGAGGCCCGGCACTACGCGGCAGCGACCACGCTTTTCGACCCGCAGGTCAAGGCCGCGCTGCCCGCCGACAAGCTCAAGGCGGTCTGGGAAACGATGCTGCCGTTGCAGTTCGGCGCCTATGATCCGAAGGCTGCCGGCCAGGCAGCACACAGCGAACCCTCCGGCGTGGTGGTCACACCGCTGCATTTCGCGCAGGGCTGGCTGGACATGCACGTAGGCTGCAATACGAAGATGGAAGTCTCCGGCTTGCGCTTCCTGCCCGGCAAGGCACCGACGGGAGCGACAGCGAAAACCGCACGCAAGATGCTTTCCGGTCCCTGGGGCGTCAGCATACCGACCCAGGTCGCTTCGCCGCTGGGGCCGCTCCCAGCGACGCTGACCTTGCCGCACGAAAAAGGTCCGTTCGCGGCAGTGGTCCTGGTCGCCGGGTCCGGGGCCCACGACCGCGACGAGACCATCGGCCCGAACAAGCCGTTGCGCGACATCGCGCGCGGCCTGGCTGCAGATGGCATCGCGTCGCTGCGATATGACAAGCGCACCTTTGCCTACGGCGCGAAGATGGCAGCGGCGGACAGCACCATGACCATCGACGATGTGGTCACCGACGATGCGCTGACCGCTGTGCATCAATTGGCCGGGACCGCGGATATCGACCCGCAGCGTGTGTTCGTTCTCGGACACAGCCTGGGCGCGATGATGGCGCCACGTATCGGCAGGCGTGATCCGACGCTGGCGGGCCTGGTGCTGATGGCGGCGCCGGCCCGTTCGCTGCTTGCGGTACTTGCCCAACAGGTGCGCGAGCAGGCCACACGCGCGGGTGAATCCAAGCACAAGATCGCGACCATGGAGCAGGCCATCACCCGGGAGCGCAAGGCGCTGGACGCCGCAGCGCCGGGGCATCCTCCAACGGGCAGTTTCATGCATGTCCCACAAGGCTACTGGATGAGCCTGCACGGCTATGACCAGCTCGCCGTGGCCAGGGCGCTGTCCATGCCGATGCTGATCCTGCAGGGCGGGGCGGATTTCCAGGTATCGCCCAGCCGGGACTTCGCGCAGTGGAAGAAGATCTTCGCGCACGACCCACGGGTGACGCTGCACGAATATCCACGCCTGAGCCATCTGTTCATGCCCGCCGGAAGCACGGGAACGATCGCCGACTACACCCGGGCGGCCCACGTCGACGGACACGTCATCAACGACATCGCGGCCTGGATCAAGGCACAGCCGGCGGCCCGAACGCGCTGATCGCCTCAGCGGTGGCGCCACCGTGTCGGCTATACTTGTACGCTCTTCATCCTTTTGACCGTCTCATGTTCGAATCCCTGAGCCAACGCCTGTCCTCCACCGTCCAGCGCCTGCGTGGTCGCGGTCGCCTGAGCGAGGCCAATATCCAGGAAAGCCTGCGTGAAGTGCGTATCGCATTGCTCGAGGCCGATGTCGCCCTGCCCGTGGTGCAGGCGCTGATCCAGCGCGTGAAGTCCCGCGCCGTGGGGCAGGAAGTGCACAAGAGCCTGACCCCGGGCCAGGCCCTGGTGAAAGTGGTCAGTGACGAGCTGACCACGCTGATGGGTGCCACCAATGCCGAGTTGAACCTGTCGGCGCAGCCGCCCGCCGTGGTGCTGATGGCGGGCCTGCAGGGCGCCGGCAAGACCACCACCGTGGCCAAGCTGGCGCGTCTGCTCACCGAGCGTCACAAGAAGAAGGTGATGGTGGTCAGCTGCGACGTGTATCGTCCCGCCGCCATCGAGCAGCTCAAGACCCTTGCCGGGCAGGTTGGGGTGGCGTTCTTTCCTTCCGCAGCCGGGCAGGATCCGGTCGCCATCGCCCGCGACGCGGTGGCGGCGGCCAGGCGTGAAGTGGCCGACGTACTGATCGTCGACACCGCCGGCCGCATGCATGTCGATGCGCAGATGATGGATGAGATCCAGAAGCTGCACGCGGCACTGGATCCGATCGAGACGCTGTTCACGGTCGATGCCATGACCGGACAGGATGCGGCCAATACCGCCAAGGCCTTCGCTGATGCACTGCCGCTTACCGGCGTGGTGCTGACCAAGACCGACGGCGATGCCCGCGGTGGCGCGGCACTCTCGGTGCGTTACATCACCGGTCATCCGATCAAGTTCCTCGGCGCCGGCGAAAAGACCGACGCGCTGGAGCCCTTCCACCCCGACCGTGTCGCGCAGCGCATCCTCGGCATGGGCGATGTGCTGAGCCTGGTCGAGGAAGTCGAACGCAAGGTCGACCAGGAAAAGGCCCACAAGCTGGCCAGCAAGGTGATGAAGGGCAAGCGCTTCGATCTGGTCGACATGCGCGACCAGCTCGAGCAGATGATCAACATGGGTGGTCTTGCCGGCCTGATGGACAAGATGCCCGGCATGGGCAAGCTGCCGGACGCGGTCAAGAGCAAGGCCAGCGACGGCGAGGTCAAGCGGATGATCGCCATCATCAACTCCATGACCCTGAAGGAACGCCGCCACCCGGACCTGCTCAAGGGCTCGCGCAAGGCGCGCGTCGCGCGCGGTTCGGGCACGCAACCGGCGGACGTCAATCGTCTGCTCAAGCAATACATGCAGATGTCGAAAATGATGTCCAAGTTCGGCAAGGGCAAAGGCAAGGGCATGATGCGGCAGATGCGCGGCGCCATGAAGGGCATGGGCGGTGGTGGCATGCCGCCGATGCGCTGAGCCGGCCGTGATGCAGGGTCGATGCTCGCCCGCAGGCACATTCCTTTGTTTCAGCCCTTTCTTTTTCTCGTTTTTCCGCTAAAATGCCCCGTTTACCACGCACCGTCGCGTGCGTCGGCCGGGTACCCGGCGTCTTCGGAGTTCAGATCAATGGTTAAGATTCGTCTTGCGCGCGGCGGCGCCAAGGGCCGTCCGTTCTATCACATCGTCGTGACCGATCAGCGCAACAAGCGCGACGGCCGCAACATTGAGCGTTTGGGCTACTACAACCCGGTCGCTTCCGGTGCGGACAAGCGCCTGGAGCTGAACGTGGACAAGGCCAAGGCCTGGGTGGCCAAGGGCGCACAGATGTCCGACAAGGTGCGCGCGCTGGTCAAGGAAGCCGACAAGCAGGCGGCCTGAGCATGACCGGCTCCGAGCGACGTGTCCCGGTGGGACGCATCGTCGGGCTGTCGGGCGTGAACGGCGCGGTCAAGCTGGAATCATGGACCGAGCCGCGCACGCGCATCTTCGATTACCAGCCCTGGCTGCTTGTCAAAGCGCCGGGTCAGGCATCGGAAATGGTCGGGGTGATCGGTCGCGAGCAGGGCAAGGGCATGATTGCCACCCTGCCTGGCGTCGAGGATCGCGAAACGGCCCGTGACTGGGTCGGCTGCGAAATCCTCGTTGCACGCGAAGCGTTGCCGGATCCCGAGCCGGATCAATATTACTGGTGCGATCTCGAGGGTCTTGAGGTCTATACCGGACAGGATGTCTTGCTGGGACGCGTACATCATCTGTTCGCCACCGGCGCAAACGACGTGGTCGTGGTGCGCGGCGGGGGCAGGGAACATCTGGTTCCATTCGTGCCGGGGGACTACGTGACCCGGGTCGATCTCGATGCAGGACGCATGGATGTCGACTGGGATCCGGAGTTCTAGGCAAGGGTTTCATGAGCCGCGGTCAGATGGCCGGGGCTCGCGGTAGAAGGCGGCATCACGGCTGCCGGACGGTGGGCAACATGCGGATCGACGTCATCACGCTGTTTCCCGACTTCGTCAGGCAGTCCAGCGAGGTCGGCGTGGTCGGGCGCGCACAGGAGCGCGGCCTGTTGCAGGTGGAAACCTGGAACCCGCGTGAATACGCCTATGACAACTACCGCACCGTGGACGGACGCACCTTTGGTGGCGGTCCGGGCATGGTGCTGATGATCGAACCGCTGCGCGACCTGCTGGGCGCGCTGCGCAAGGCGTCGGATGAACCGGCGCATGTCATCTACCTCAGTCCGCAGGGAGCGCGGCTGACGCAGAAACGGGTCGAAGCGCTGGCTGCGAAGCCGCGCATCACTCTTCTGTGCGGGCGCTACGAGGGCGTGGACGAACGTCTGCTGGAACACGAAGTCGACGAGGAAATTTCCATCGGCGACTATGTGCTTTCCGGAGGCGAGCTGGCTGCGGCAGTCCTGATCGATGCCGTGGGCCGGTTGCAGGAAGGCGCATTGAACGATGCGCAATCGGCGCAGCAGGATTCCTTCTCGGAGGGCTTGCTGGACTGCCCCCATTACACGCGTCCGGTCGAGGATGTGCTGGGGACGGTGCCGCCGGTGCTGTTGGGTGGCGATCACGCGGCCATACGCCGCTGGCGCCTGAAGCAGTCGTTGGGGCGGACCTGGTTGCGACGACCAGACCTGCTGTCGCAATGCACGCTGGATCCTTCCTCACGTGCGTTGCTGGATGAATTCCGCCGCGAGTATTTCGCGGCACTACACCTTGAGGCCGGGACCGGGCTCCAGGACTGAAACCATCGGTGGTATGCCATGAACAACATCATTGAACAGTTCGAATCCGAGCAGATGACCCGTACGCTGCCGGACTTCGGTACCGGCGACACGATCGTGGTGAACGTGAAGGTGAATGAAGGCAACCGCGAGCGCCTGCAGGCGTTCGAGGGTGTCGTCATCGCCAAGCGCAACCGCGGCCTGCATTCGGCTTTCACCGTGCGCAAGATTTCCCACGGTACCGGCGTCGAGCGCGTGTTCCAGGCGCATAGCGCGCAGATCGATTCGGTCGAGGTCAAGCGCAAGGGCAAGGTGCGTGGCGCCAAGCTGTACCACCTGCGTGGTCTTGAAGGAAAGGCCGCCCGCATCAAGGAAGACATCGCCGCCGCCCAGGCCATCAAGGCAAAGGCCAAGGCTGCCGCGTCTGCCGCAGAAGCCGCTTCCGAGTAAGACGCGCTTCACGCAAGCATGCAAAAAGGCCGCGCAGGTTCGCCCTGCGCGGCCTTTTCGTGCGTGTGTGTTTGTAACGGACCAATTCTTCGTTTGGGGAGGATCCATCGCGAACTTGATCGGTACCCTGACCCAGGCGCTGGTCGGCGCGCCATTGGCATCGACGGTGGGACTGAAACGCCACTGGCTGGTGGTGCTGACCACCGCAGCTACCAGCGAGGCGTCGGCCTTGCCCGGTAGAGGCTCGACCTTCAGGACCTTGCCGTCGCGACCGACCTTGACCCGGAGCACCAGCGTGCCTTCGAGGTGGTTCTTGAGCGCGTCGGCCGGATACTTCATCGCGGCCGGTATGCGGATCATGCGGTCGCTGCCCGACGCCGATTGCGCCTGCAGTGCGAGAGGTGGAATGAAGATCAGCGGCGTTAAAGTTGAAATGCGACGGGGATCTGCGCCCAGCAGCCCGTCTTCTCGTGCAAACGGTTGATGGCCGGTTCGAAGCGCCACTGACGGGCTGCCGTGATGGCGGCCTGGACCAGTTCGTCCGGTGCGTCACCCCGTGGCGGCTCGATCTCGACAACCTTGCCCTGGGTGTTGATCTCAAGTTTGAGCATGATGGTCCCTTCGACGTGATGTTGGCGAGCGTGCAAGGGATGGATGGGAGGGACGTAGTGCACGAGACGCAATTCTCGAAGAATCTGGTGCCCGGGCATCATGGGCGGCGGCGGCGATGCCTTGCCTTGCGTATCCGGCATGGCTGACGTCGGCAACATGCTCGGCACCCACAGCAGGAACAGTATCGCCGCCAGCGACCGGAACATGAGTCGCGTGCGCCTGGAGTGACGGTGTCCTGGCGGTATGTCGGATATCCGCATCCGTGAGCGGGAGTCGCGGATCAGGCCAGGTCGTAGGCGACGATCTTTTCCGGTTCCTGCAGGAAGTTGCCTTGCACAAAGTCCACGCCGCAGGCGAACAGCATCGGCGTGCTGGCTGCATCCTCGACCCACTCGGCGACCGTCAGCTTGCCGGCTTCCCTGGCCTTGATGCAGATCTCGGCGATCTTGTCGCGGTTTTCCGGGTTCTCGGTGAGCTTGGACATGAAGCTGCGGTCGATCTTCAGGTAGTCGGCATCCACATGCTTGAGCACCTGGAAGGAATTGAGTCCCGAGCCGAACTGCTCCAGCGCGAATTGCGCACCCGTTTTCTTCAGGGCCTCGACAAAGTCCTGCGCCGGTTTGAGCGTGGTCAACACCTTGCTCTCGGGCATTTCCAGGACCAGCGAGCCCGGACGCAGCGCGGCTTCGCTGATGCGTTCGGACAGCCACGGCATCAGGCTATCGTCCTGCAGCGACTGCGGGGAGAGTTTGACGAAAAAGGTCGAGATCTGTTTTTCACGGGACCGTTCGGCCAGCATGTCGATGACCTGCCTCAGAACCCAGCGGTCGATTTTCGGCATCAGGCCGTTGCGCTCTGCAACAGGCAGGAAGTAGCGGGGCAGCACTTCGCCATTGGGGCCGTTCATGCGCAGCAGGATTTCGGAATGCTCCCCTTCGGCGTCCTGCAGGCTGATGATCTGCTGGTGGTAGAGGATGAAGCTGTCGTTTTCCAGCGCACGCTCGACCAGCGCCAGCCAGTGCTGTTCGCGCGCGGCCTCTTCCTTCTCGGTGGCTGCCGGATCGTAGATCTCGCTTTGCTGTCCGCCCTGTGTCTGCGCACTGTGCAGGGCATTGCCGGCTTGCTCGAGCAGTTGACGGGTATTGGCGTTTTTCTCGCCCAGCAGCGCGCCGCCGATGCTGACGCTCAGGGTGATGGTGTTCTGTCCAGCTTCGATGATGCCTTCATTGCCGACATCCAGAAGGGCAGCCACCAGCGCCTGCACCTGGCTGTCGGTGCGATGGCTCAGCAACACGCCCAGCGTGTGGTCGCCGAGGCGCCCGGCAATCTGCTCGTCTTCGAGATGGCGATCGACGCGTGCGGCCAGGGCGGCCATCAGTGCGTCGGTATTGGCCAGGCCGATGCCCTCGACAATGGAGGTCCAGTTGTCCGGTTCAATCAACAGCAGAGCCTGGCTGGTGGCGCCCTTGGCGGCATCGCCGATCGCGTCCTCGATCAGCTCCAGCATGCGTGAACGGTTGAACATGCCGGTGGCGCTGTCGCGTTGCAGTTGCTCGACCAGTTCGGCATTGACAGTCTTGCGATGGAAGATGATCTGCAGGCAGGGCTCACCCTCGAATGTGGCCTGTGCGAACTCCGCGGTGGCATCAAATCGATCGCCGACGCCGCTGATGGCCTTGAGCTCCACGCGCTTGGGCGGTTTTTCGCCACGCGACAGGCGCTTGAGCAGGTCCTTGAAGTCATCGGCATTGTCCCCCGAAACCATGTCCAGCAGCGTCAGCCCCTCGATGTCCTCGAAGTTCTCGTAGCCGAACATCTCGAGATAGGCACGGTTGGCGCGTACATGCATGCCTT
The DNA here is from genome assembly GCF_027858935.1 of Oleiagrimonas sp. GTDB lineage: Bacteria > Pseudomonadota > Gammaproteobacteria > Xanthomonadales > Rhodanobacteraceae > Oleiagrimonas. The sequence continues at coordinate 8,666 of NZ_JAQIBU010000010.1, forward strand.
CATGCACGTATGCAATCGCGTCGCGGGAGGAGTCGAGCAAAGCGTCGCAGCGGCGTTCGGATTCGCGCAGCGTGGCTTCCAGCTGACGGACTGAACGACGCGTGCGCAAGGCCTCGAACTCGCGCTGGATGACCATCAGCACCTGGTCCGGCTCGTCGCGCAGGGCAATGCTGCGAACCTTGGAAGCAAACAGTTGGGCCACCAGGCGGTTGCTGATCTCGGTGACGATACCGATCAGGGCGAAGTCCTTGCCCGTGGCTTCCAGGTGCCGGGAAACCGTGGATATCTCGATGTCCTCGACCGTGGGGTTGACCAGAACCACGTCCGGAGAAAGCTCCTGCAGCGCGCTTTCCAGCTGGGCTTCATTGGTGGCCTGGGCCGGGCGCACGGCGGTGCCGTTGTTGCGCAACAGACTGATGATCTGCTCGGCGTTTTCCACCGAGTCCTCGATGAAAAGAATTCGGATGACGTCGTTTTGCTTCATGCGAAGACGGGTCCGTGGGGGATGCGTGCGTAGTGCGGCAGCGCATCATGGATTTGTTTTTACTCCATTCACCAGGGCATTTCCAGCGGGCCCGGGCATTGTCATGCCAACACTATGGATCGATGGCACTTGCTGTTGAGCACGGCGTCACAAGGTCCGTATCGGTCGTTTTGCAGCATCCCCTGCGACCTCGCGGACCAGGCGCGGCAGGAGGTATCCAGGCAGGTGCGCACGCATGTCCTCGATGATGCCAGTTGCATTGGCGTCGGATACCTCGAAATGCGCAGCTCCCTGGACCCGATCCAGCTGGTGTACATAGTACGGCAGTACGCCGCATGCGAACAGGCGGCGGGACAATGCGACCAGGGTCCGGGCATCGTCATTGATGCCGCGCAGCAACACCGATTGGTTCAATAGCGTGGCACCACAGTCGCGCAGACGCGCGCAGGCCCTGGCCACGGACGCATTCAGTTCACGCTCATGATTGGCATGCAGGACCACCACCTTGTGCAATGCAAGGGGAGCGAACCATTGCATGAACTCATCGTCGATACGCTCTGGCAGCACGACCGGCAGCCGGGTGTGCAGGCGCAAGGTGCGCACATGCGGCAATGCATGCAACTGGTCGGTCAGTTGCTGCAGCTTGGGCGTGGACAGTGCCAGTGGATCGCCGCCTGACAGGATCAGCTCCTCGACGTCCTCCTGGCCGCGCACGTACTCGATGGCCTCGCGCCAACCCGAGGCCGCGGCGATATCCTCGCCGTAGGGGAAATGGCGCCGGAAACAATAGCGGCAATTGATCGCGCAGGTCCCGCTGGCGATCAGAAGTGCGCGGCCATGGTACTTGTGCAGCACGCCGTGCGCGGCACGGGACGCGAGGTCGCCGACGGCGTCTTTCGTGAATCCCGGGACCGCGTCCAGTTCGGCCAGTTGCGGAAGTACCTGAAGCAGCAGGGGGTCGCCTGGATCACCCGGTCGCATGCGCGCCACAAAGCCTCGGGGCACCCGCAGTGAAAAGCCTGCATCCTGCGGCGCGAGATGGTCTGCCAGTGGCTCCAGGCCCAGCACTGCAAGCAATTCATGCGCGTCCGTGATCGCCTCGCGCCAAAGCCGGCGCCAGTCCGGAGATGCATGCGATTGCTGCGCGAGGGGGCTGCTTGCAGTTATCATGATGGGTCTGGGGGCGGCGTATTGCGCGTCGCTCGAAAGCTCAATTGTAGCCGCGTTGCGCGGCTTTTTCGTATCGGAGCAACCGCATGGCCAGTTATGGTCTGAATGATGTCAAGAACGGGTTGAAGATCCTGATCGATGGCGACCCTTACACGATCGTCGACGCCGACTTCATCAAGCCGGGCAAAGGCCAGGCCTTTACTCGTATCAAGATCCGCAACCTCAGGAACGGACGCGTGGTCGAAAAGACCCTGAAGGCCAACGAGACCGTCGAAGGTGCGGACGTGATGGATACGGACATGCAGTTTCTTTACACGGACGGCGAGTTCTGGCACTTCATGGAACCCAACACCTTCGAACAGCACCAGGCGGACAAAAATGCCGTCGGCGATACCGCGCAGTGGCTCAAGGGCGAGGAGGATTGCGTGGTCACGTTGTGGAATGGCGCTCCGCTGTCGGTGACCCCGCCCAATTTCGTCGAGCTGAAGATCACCGAGACCGATCCCGGCGTGCGTGGCGACACCTCCGGCGGCGGCGGCAAGCCGGCCACGCTGGAGACAGGTGCGGTCGTTCGCGTGCCGCTGTTCGTGGGCCAGGACGAGATGATCAAGGTCGACACCCGCAGCGGCGAGTACGTCAGCCGCGTGAAGTGATGCAACTGGCCGCGGGCCGCGTCCGTGGCAGGCCGCCGCGACATGCGTGTGCCGATGGCCGCGCGTGCACTGGCGGCCCCGCAACAGTCCTCCCGGTGCCTGCCGGGTGGTTGATCCCAACCAGACGACGCACAGAGAGACGCTAGTGAACCCATCCGCACCGCAAAAGGTCGACCTGTTGATCGAGGCCCGCTGGGTGATCCCGGTGGAGCCACATGGCGTGGTGCTGGAGCGACACGCCGTCGCCGTAGAGGACAGCGCCATCGTGGCCTTGTTGCCGATCGATGAGGCGCGCAAGGTTTTTGTGCCGAAGGAAACCGTGCGGCTGGAGAAACACGCCCTGATCCCCGGCCTTGTCAACGCGCACACGCACAACCCGATGACGTTGCTGCGTGGCCTAGCTGACGACTTGCCCCTGATGACCTGGCTGGAGGAACACATCTGGCCGGTCGAGGGCAAGGTGATGGGGCCGGAATTCATCCGCGACGGGGTGGAACTGGCAATTGCCGAAATGCTGCGCGGTGGCACGACCTGCGCCAACGAGAACTATTTCTTTCCGGATGCCATTGCTGCCACCTACAAGCGGCACGGCTTCCGTGCGGTGGTCGGACTGCCGGTGATCGAGTTTCCCAGTCCCTGGGCCAAGACCCGCGACGAATACTTCGAGCGGGCGCTGACCGTGCACGATGCCCTGCGTGGCGAGACCCTGCTGAGCACGGCCTTCGTGCCCCATGCGCCCTACACCGTGTCCGACGACAGCTTCGAGCGGATCCACGTGCTGTCCGATCAACTGGATATTCCGGTGCACCTGCACCTGCACGAAACCCTTCACGAGGTCGAGGATGCCAAGCGCGACACCGGGCTACGCCCGTTCCAGCGCCTGCAGAAGATGGGCCTGGTCAACGATCGCCTGATTGCCGTGCACATGACCGCCGTAACCGATGCCGAGATCGCAGCCTGTGCCGAGGCCTCGGTATCCGTGGTGCATTGCCCGGAGTCGAACATGAAGCTGGCCTCCGGCTTCTGTCCCGCGGAACAATTCCGCGCCGCGGGGGTGAATCTTGCCCTTGGCACCGATGGTTGCGCATCCAACAACGATCTGGACATGATTGGCGAGATGCGTACCGCCGCGCAGCTGGCCAAGGCCGTGGCGCGCAAGGCCGATGCGTTCGACGCGCCCTTTGCCCTGCGGGCGGCGACGCTGAACGGTGCAAAGGCCATGGGTCTGGGTGAAAGCATCGGCTCCATCGAGCCGGGCAAACAGGCGGATCTGGCTGCGATACGTCTGGATGAACTGGAATCCCATCCGCTGTACAACATCCCTTCGCAACTGGTCTATGCCACCGGTCGCCATCAGGTCAGCGATGTATGGATCGCCGGCAGCCGGAAGCTGTCCGATCGGGTCCTGGTCGGCATGGACATTCCCGACCTGCTGGGCCGCGTGGGATCCTGGCGCGAGCGTATCGCGGCCATCTGAGCAGGCCCGCGCGGCTGGCCGGACAGGTTGGGTGAGCGCAGCGAAGCCCGACACGGAGAATTCCGGTTCTGCAAACCTCGCACATGACCTGCCGCATCTGTTGGGCTTTGCTGTGTTCACCCCAAACTGCATTGTATTGATGGATGGCAATCGAACCGCCAACGCGTGACCCTGATGACCGGACAACCACCAACATGACCAGCGCCAATGTCAGCCCCGAGGAAATCGCCCGTTTCGACAAGCTGGCCGCGCGCTGGTGGGACCCGGACGGCGATTCCAGACCCTTGCATGACCTCAATCCGGTGCGCGTGGACTTCATCGCGCGGCGTCTGGATCTTGGCAGTGCGCGCGTGGCCGACGTCGGCTGTGGCGGCGGCCTGCTGAGCGAGGCGCTGGCGCAGGGTGGGGCACAGGTGGTCGGCGTCGATCTTGGCGAGGCCGTCATCCGCGTGGCCGGCATGCATCTGCTCGAGTCCGGCCTGGAGGTCGACTATCGGGTGCAGTCCTCGGCCGATCTCGCCGCAGCCGAACCGCAGGGCTTCGATGCAGTGTGCTGCATGGAGCTGATCGAGCATGTGCCCGATCCCGAGGCGTTGGTGCGCGATCTGGCGGCGATGCTGAAGCCTGGAGGAACTCTGTTCCTTTCCACACTCAACCGCACGCCGTTGGCTTTTGGCGCGGCCATCGTGGCTGCCGAATACATGTTGCGGATGCTTCCGCGCGGAACCCACCACTACGCCCGTTTCCTGCGGCCCTCGGAGTTGTCGCGCATGGCACGCGAGGTCGGCCTTGTACTCGACGAGGTGCAAGGAGTGTTCTATAACCCATTGACAAGAAAAGCTTCCCTGGCGTCCTCGACTTCGGTCAACTATATGCTTTCGGCACACAAGCCGACATGAAACGGCCGGCGACCGATCTATCCGGTGTGCTGTTCGACCTCGACGGGACACTCCTGGACAGTGCGCCGGACCTGTATGCCGCGCTGGTCGAGCTGAGCACGCAGGAAGGCGTAACACCGCCGGACTACGCGCTGGTTCGCGAAGTGGTGTCGCGAGGCGCGCGAGCCGTGCTCCGGCGTGGTCTGGAAGGCGCCGGGGACGATCGGATCGAAACCCTGTTGCCGCGCTTTCTTGAACTCTATGCCCGCATCATGGGCCGGGACTCGCACCCCTTCGCGGGTGTCGAGACGCTGCTGGATACCCTGGAATCGGCGAAGGTGCCGTGGGGCATCGTCACCAACAAGGCCGGTTTCCTGGCCGAACCGTTGCTGCAGCGACTGGCGCTGTACGCTCGTGCCGCGGTGGTGGTGTGTGGTGACACACTGGCGCAACGCAAACCTGACCCGATGCCGGTTCTGCATGCCTGTGAGCGCGCCGGCATGGATCCGCAGCGCGCAGTATTCGTTGGCGATGACATGCGCGATGTGCAGGCCGGACGCTCGGCTGGCCTGTTCAGCGTGGCCGTCAGCTGGGGCTATCTCGATGGCGGTGATCCGCATGCCTGGGAAGCCGATGCCGTGGTCGATTCGCCGCGAGAGTTGATCACCTTGCTCGGTCTGGAGGCACGCGCGTGAGCGAAACGGCCTTCAGCAGCCATCTGGACAAATGGCTGGCGACGCATCCGGCGCAGCGTTTGGCCATGCCCTACCTGGATGAGGCAGAGCATGCCGGACACCTGGCCCTGGCCGCGCTGGAACACGAATGGATCGAGGCGGCCTATGGTGTCCGCGAGCCGCAAGTGGCTGCGGTGAAGCTGAACTGGTGGGCCGAGGAACTGGCTGGAGCGCCGGCCAGCGGTGGCCGGCATCCCCTGACCCGCGCCCTGTTCTCGGCTCGCGAATCAGAACGGGTGACGCTGGCGCACTGGCTGGCGCCGGTCCAGGCGGCGCTCGGCCAGCAGGATCTGCCCACAGCCGCGGACTACGGTCAGCAGCTTGGTCAGGCCGAAGGGCTGCACGGGGCACTGGCGCGGCTGGAAACCCTCTGGTGGTATGGGCCGGGAAGTGCTCCTGCCCGTGCGGAACGGGTGGCCGCACTCGACCACCTGCTGTATGCCGCTGCACAACTGGATTTCCGGGCCGACCGGGAGCGTCTTGCGTTGCCGATGGCGCGCATGGCGCGACACGGCCTGGATCGGGACGGGTTGCGCAACGACAGCAGCGCGCGTCGAGATGCGCTGCGAGCGCAGCTTTGCGACATCGAACAGGGCTACCGCGAAGCCGCAAGCATGCCGGGTCCGCTGAGCCTGTTTCGTGGACTGGACATGCGCGAAAACAGACGTTTGTTGTGCCGTGCACGCCGCGCAGATGATCCGCTGCAGGCCTTGCAAAAGGGGTTTTCACGTCCCGCCGCAGGCAGCGTGTTCCGGGCCTGGTCCGCCGCGCGTGCATGGCGCAGAGCGGCGCAGGAGTGAACGCAGCGTTCGCCGCGTATCGGCATTGCACTGGCGCAAAGCGTCCCCATTTCGCGTAAGGTCTTGCGGATGGAGTGGTTTTCGTCCGTACCTCTACCCTTTTCCAAGGAGTCTGCATGGCCACCGACGACAACACTGCACGCGCAATGCCAGACGTGGCCAGTCAGGCCCGCGCGCAGGTGGCCGGCGCACTGGACTGGGTCGGCATGGCCGGTATCCAGGCGCCGCTGCTGCTGACCGATGCCGAGGGCGTGACCCAGCGCGTGTCTGCCCGGGTCGATGCCTACGTCAATCTGCACAAGCCTGAAGTGCGCGGTATCCACATGTCACGCCTGTATGTGCTGGTCGAACAGGCCCTGACCGCCGAGCCGCTGGCGCCCTGCATGCTGCGCAAGCTCCTGAATGGTTTCCTCGACACCCACGCCGACCTGTCCGATCGCGCGCGCCTATGCATCCGGTTCGAACACCTGCTCAGGCGACCGGCGCTGAAGAGTGGACACAGTGGATGGCGCAGTTATCCGGTCACGGTGACTGCGACCATGGATGGAGCAGACATCGACATCGAGCTGGCCACGGAAGTGGTCTATTCCTCGACCTGCCCAGCCTCCGCGGCGCTTTCGCGCCAGCTGATCCAGCGCCAGTTTGCACTGGATTTCGATGATTCCTCGCGACCGCTGCGGCATTCGGAAGTGGCCGCCTGGCTCGACAGCGAACAGGGCATGGTGGCCACGCCGCATGCCCAGCGCAGCACGGCAACGCTGCGCGTGCGCATGGCGCCGTCGTTCGGTTTTGCCCTGGAGTCCATCATTGATCGCGTCGAGGATACGCTGGGCACGCCGGTGCAGACTGCGGTCAAGCGCGAGGACGAGCAGGCCTTTGCTTTGGCCAACGGTCAGAACCTGATGTTCTGCGAGGACGCCGCCCGCCGCATCCAGCTTGCGCTGGAAGGCGACGAGCGCATCCAGGATTTTTCGGTGCGCGTGGCCCATCATGAAAGCCTGCACCCGCACGACGCTGTGGCCTATGCCAGCAAGGGCATCAAGGGCGGCTACACGCCCGGCAGCTTCGACGACCACGCTTAGGGGCAGGTCCGGCGTTTCGACGCACCGGTCTGTGCCCAGGCTTCAGGAACGCTACAATAGGCGTTTATCCGACCCTATCCGGAGCCCGCATGGCTGCCAAGCTCAACCCACTGGATCTGTACAACATTCGCGCGCTGCTGACCGATGAGGAGCGCATGGTGCAGGACAGTGTTGCCCGTTTCACCGACGAGAAAGTGCTGCCGATCATCGGCGACTGCTTCGATCAGGGCCGATTTCCCAACGAGCTGATTTCCGAGATTGCCGGCATGGGCCTGCTTGGCGCGACCATCCCCGAGGCCTACGGTGGCGCCGGCATGAATAGCGTGTGTTACGGATTGATCTGTCAGGAGCTGGAGCGCGGCGATTCGGGCATGCGCAGCTTCGCCTCGGTGCAGAGTTCGTTGTGCATGTATCCGATCTTTGCCTTCGGCAGCGAGACGCAGAAAAAGCATTACCTGCCGAAGATGGCTGCTGGCGAAGTGATCGGCTGCTTCGGCCTGACCGAGCCGCACGGCGGCTCGGACCCGGCCAACATGAAGACCGTTGCGAAAAAGGACGGTGAGGACTGGGTGCTCAACGGTGCCAAGATGTGGATCACCAATGGCAACCTGGCCCACATCGCCATCGTCTGGGCGCAGACCGACGACGGTATTCGCGGCTTCATCGTGCCGACCGACAGCAAGGGCTTCACCGCGCAGGAAGTGCACAAGAAGATGAGCCTTCGCGCATCGGTCACTTCGGCGTTGTTCCTGGACAACGTACGCGTGCCGGGGGATGCGATGCTGCCGGACGTGAAGGGACTCAAGGGCCCGCTGAGCTGCCTGAACCAGGCACGCTACGGCATCACCTGGGGTCCCATCGGCGCGGCCCAGGCATGCCTCAAGGAGGTGCTGGACTACAGCGCCGAGCGCATGCTGTTCGGCCGATCCCTGAGTGCCAATCAGGCGATCCAGCTGAAGCTGGCCGACATGGCCCGTCGCGTCACCACCGCGCAGTTGCTGTCGCTGCAGCTGGGACGGCTCAAGGATGCTGGCAACATGCATCCCACGCAGGTCTCGCTGGCCAAGTGGAACAACGTGCGCATGGCCATCGATATCGCGCGCGAGTGCCGCGACGTGCTCGGTGGTGCCGGTATCACCACTGAACATTGTCCGATCCGACACGCGCTGAACCTGGAGTCGGTGATTACCTACGAGGGCACCGAAACCGTGCATCAGCTGGTGGTCGGGCGCGAACTGACCGGCATCAACGCGTTCTGATTCGGGCGACCCGCAGGCGGCATTCTGCGGGCAGCCGTACTACCGGAAAAGGCAATCCATGGCCAGTAAAAACTCCATTTCGGCGCGACAGAAAGGCTTCAACCGCGCCGAGATCGTCGACCAGAATTTCACCGAATTCGTGCGCCACTGGCAGGGTGAATCGGCAACGCCTCCGGCCGACGATGCGCCGGTGCGTCCCGGCAGCGAGCTCACCGCCACCGGTTTCCGCGAGCTGCTCGAATCGCAGCTGATCAGCCGCCACCTGGACCTGATGGCGCGCGTATTGCGGGTCAAGAACAAGGTCTTCTACACCATTGGCTCGTCCGGGCACGAGGGCAACGCGATGGTGGCGCGGCTGACCCGGCACACCGATCCAGCATTTCTGCATTACCGCTCGGGCGCGTTCATGGCCGAACGTTCGCGCAAGCTGCCGGGCATTGATCCGATCATGGATTCGGCGCTGTCGTTCGCAGCCAGCAAAGCCGACCCGGCCTCGGGTGGACGCCACAAGGTCTGGGGCAGCAAGCCGCTCTGGGTACTGCCGCAGACCTCGACCATCGCCTCGCACCTGCCCAAGGCCTTTGGTACCGCCATGGCCATCGACCAGGCGGTGCGGCTGGGCCATCCGCTGCAGATTCCGGACGACTCGATCGCCATCTGCTCGTTCGGCGACGCCTCGACCAACCATGCCACTGCGCAGACCGCATTCAATGCAGCGGCCTGGGCGGCCTACCAGAAGCTTCCCGGTCCGGTTCTGTTCGTGTGTGAGGACAACGGCATCGGCATCTCGGTGAAGACCCCGGGCGGGTGGATCGCCAGCAACTTCCAGCGCCGCTCGAACCTCGACTATTTCTATGCCGACGGGCTGGACCTGGCACATGGCTATGCCGGTGTCGCACGCGCGGTGGAACATTGCCGGCGTACCCGCAGACCGACTTTCCTGCATCTCAACACCACCCGGGTGATGGGTCATGCGGGCACCGATTTTGAAATCGAATGGCGCTCGATCGAGGAGCTGGTCGCGCTGGAGGCGAACGATCCGTTGCTGCGCACGGCATCCATTGCGCTGGAGTCCGGGTTGTATACCCGGGACGCGCTGCTGGAGCAGTATGAATCGATGCGTGAGCGTTGCTTCGCGGCCGCGGAAAAGGCCGACGGCATGGCCAAGCTCGAGACCCTGGACGAGGTCATGGCGCCGCTGGCACCGTACACCCCCGACGCCGTGCGAGCGGAGGCCGAGCGCAAGGATTTCGACGCCCGCCGGGAGCAGGTACATGGCGGCGCGGAGCAGGTGCCCGAAAAACTGCCACCGCGGCACATGGCGATCCTGATCAACCATGCATTACACGAGTTGATGGCCAAGTATGACCAGGCGCTGCTTTTCGGCGAGGACGTGGCCCAGAAGGGCGGCGTCTACACGGTCACCCGAGGCCTTTACAAGGCCTTTCGTGGCGCGCGCGTGTTCAATACGTTGCTGGACGAGACCACCATCCTCGGTCTGGCGCAGGGCTACGCCAACATGGGCTTCCTGCCGATTCCGGAGATCCAGTATCTGGCGTATTTGCACAATGCCTGCGACCAGATCCGCGGCGAAGCGGCCAGCCTGCAGTTCTTCTCCAACGACCAGTACCGCAACCCGATGGTGATGCGCGTGGCCAGCCTGGGTTACCAGAAGGGATTCGGTGGCCACTTCCACAACGACAACTCCATTACCGCCCTGCGCGATATCCCCGGCCTCGTGGTCGGCTGCCCGTCACGCGGCGACGACGCGGTCACCATGCTGCGCACGCTGATGGCGCTGGCCAAGGTGGATGGACGCGTGTGCGCATTTCTCGAGCCGATTGCGCTGTACATGACCAAGGATCTGCACGAGGCGGGCGACGGCGCCTGGCAGTTTGCCTATCCGGCACCGGGCAAGGCCATGACGCTGGGCGAAGGACGGGTGTACGCACCCGACGCCGAGGATCTGGTCGTGATCACCTATGGCAACGGCGTGCCGATGGCGCTGCGTGCTGCACGGACCATCGAGGCTGCGCATGGATGGAAGGTGCGGGTGGTCGATCTGCGCTGGCTGGTGCCGCTGAATGCGGCGTGGATTGCCGATCAGTCACGCACGGCGCGGCGCATCCTGGTGCTCGACGAGGGGCGCAGTAGTGGCGGTGTAGGCGAGGGCGTGATCACGGCGCTGGTCGAGGCCGGTATCGGCGCCACGCCGTTGCGCCGGGTCTGCGGCGCGGATACGTTCACGCCGCTGGCCGGCGCCGCATTGCAGGTCCTGCCCGCAGAAGAGGACCTGGTCCGTGCGGCGGCCGAGATGGCATGACAGGGGTCATCATGGGCACAAGAAAGCCGGCCTCAGGCCGGCTTTCTTGATCTGGGCGGACTATTTCCCGCCGGACATTTTTCTTGCGGCAGGCGCGGACAGGCGCTGCCTTGGTGCCACGATGATCGGTTCGGGATAGTAGCCATAGGGGCGGTAATACGGACCCCAGTATCCGCCCCAGTATCCGGGCGGTCCCCAGAAAGGATCATAGAAGGGGGAGTAGTACGGCCCCGGATAGCTCACATAAAGCGGTCGCTTGGGCCACAGGTAGACGGTGCTGGCGTCGACGCGCGGATAGGGATAGTCGTAGGTCCCAACCTTGTGCGTGATGATGCCATGCAGGGTGCCGGTGAATGTGACCTCGCGGCCCTTGGTGAAGATCTCAGGATCGTAGAAGCCACTGTGGCAGGCGACGAAGCGGCCCATGCTCGATTGCCCGGTCTGCGGGCGTGCCAGATCGTTCAGGGGATAGGCCAGCATGTAGAAGCAGGTCTGTCCATCCGCGGGTTCGGTCTTGATGATCTGGCCACCCCAGCGCACGTGCGCCGTATTGGCCGCGCCGCCGCTTGCCGTTTGCGGGGTGACCGCGGCGAAGCTGCCGGTGAGTGGCTTGGGGATGGTGGCACAAGCGCCGAGTCCCAGAGCGGAAAGGGTGACGAGGGCGAGTTTCCAGCGTGGCATGACATCCTCCGGAGAGCATTGGGCCTGCACGCAGCAGGATACAATTATTTGACCACACGATGACGGCAAAATTCCCGTACCGCACGCGTGAAACTGCGGATTGATTCAGATTCAGCCTCGAGCCGTGCATAGCGCAGGTCGAGATACTGCTCCCGCAAGCGCAGCAGGCGTTCGCGTTGAGCGGGCAACGCCGCAGCGGCGCGTGTCAGGTAGGTACGATGACCCTCATTGGGCGTGCGCACAATGCCATCGCGTGCCAGGCGACGCTCCAGGATGTGCATGGCCTGCACCACGGGATCACGCGCAGGCTTTCGCCATAGCGCGAGCCCCAGGCCGATGGCCATGAGCATGCTGATACTGATGGCCAGTGCGATGGCGAGTGCGCCGGTATCGGCCTTGCGGATGCCAAAGGGTTTCAGCAACGATTGCTGGCGCAGGTGGTTGAAGCCGGTCACGGCCTGATTCCACCATCGGTTGACGATGTCCCAGTGGTTGCGCAGGCCCTGGATCCATTCGGACTGGTACCACTCGCGCGAGGCGCCGGCCGCCGCCGATGCCCCCACGTCCACGCGTTCCGGTCGCACCGCTGCTGTCGGATCGACCCGGACCCAGCCCTGATCCTTGATCCAGACCTCGCTCCATGCATGCGCATCGGACTGGCGAACCAGCAGGTAGTGGCCCATCGGATTCCAGTAGCCACCTTGATATCCGGTGACCACGCGGGCCGGTATGCCGGCGGCGCGCATCAGGAAGGTGAAGGCCGAGGCGTAGTGCTCGCAAAAACCCTGGCGGGTGGAGAACAGGAAATCATCGACGCTGTCACGCCCCAGCGGGGGTGGGGTCAGGGTGTAACTGAAACCGCCATTGTGGAACAGCCGAAGCGCCGCATCCACGATTGCACGGGGGCGCGCGTTGTATTGCCTTCGCCATTTTCGTGCCAGCGCGCGAGCCTTCGGATCAAAGCCCTCGGGCAGCAGCAGAGCGCGTTGCCGTGTGGTGGCATCCAGCTCGGGCTGCAGGACATGCAGGGTACTTGAGCGCATGTGGTAATTGCGCCCGTCCTTTATCCGGTTGTGGCTGATCAGGGTACGTGCCGAGGTGAAATGCGCGCCCCCGGGTGGTTCCAGCGGTGTATCCAGTGCAAACAGCCAGTGTCGATGGGTGGGCTGCAGGCTGATGGTGTAGCTGTAGATTCCACCCTTGGCCTGCAGCGACTCCACCGGACCACGCATGCGAGCCGGTATGTCGGCGTGGGCATCTGCAGCCGTGGTCCAGGTGCGTCCGTCAAACCGCCACAGCACGGGGCCGCGGAAGTAGCGCTGCATGCGCGGCGGACGCGGTCCGTCGAAGCTGACACGAAAGGCGGGCGTGTCGTCGACCAGTAACTGGGTGAAATCACCCGGGGACATGCTTCCGGATACGCCGGTGCGTGCCGGACCATCCGAGGGCGCGCCCCACAGTGGTGTGCTCAGGCGAGGCACGAACAGGAATGCAATCAGCGCCAACGGCACCGCCCACAACGCCATCCGCAGCGCTCCGCCAGCCTGCATGCGCCATGAGGCGTCCATCGATTGCGCCGGCTCCAGGGCGCTCAGCGTGGCCAGGGCCGGCAGCAGCCCCACGGCGACCAGCAGCGTCGGCAAGAGGGTCTGGCTGAAAAGCAGGGCGCTCATCAACGCGAAACACGCAAAGGCCACCCCGACGCGCGCATCGCGGCTGCGTTCGGCTTCCAGTAGTTTCAGGACCAGCATCCCGACGACCAGCGCACTGCCCGGTTCCTGCCCGAAAAGGCTGCCGTAATGGGCAATCAGGACCAGCGGCAGCGCCACGGTCAACGGCAATCGCAGCAGCCACGACACCCGGCCACCACGGTATCGTCGCTGTGCCCATCGACCGGCCAGCAGGATCGCCAGTACAGCCGTCAGCCAAACTGGCAGATGGGGCGCATGCGCGGCCAGCACCACGCCCATGGTCATGCACAG
>NZ_JAQIBU010000048.1 GCF_027858935.1 Oleiagrimonas sp.
TTGGGCAACGCGTGCTTGGCGTAGCGTGCGGCCACGGTACCGCCACGCAGCAGGCTGAGTGCATTGAGCAAGGGCTGCTGGAAGGCGTTCTCGTCCAGCGTGTGGGCCACTTCGTCGGCACGCGCAGGGTGGCCGACCAGCATGTCGATGCCGTAACCGGCTGCGGCCAGGTCAGCGAGCGCTGATTCGCAGGCCGCGATGAAACTGGGCCGGCGCAACAGGTCGTCGGGTGGATAACCGCACAGGGCCAGCTCCGGAAAGACCACGAGGTCCGCGTCGGCATCCTTTGCCTCGCACGCAAGTTCCCGAACGCGCGCAGCATTGGCCTTCACCGCACCCACGGTAAAGTCGTGTTGTGCCAGCGCAAGCTTCAGTACGGCCATGACTGGATTCCTTGGGATACGCAAGGGCCGCGATGATTCGCGGCCCTTGCAGTCCATACGGCCATCGCGGCAAGACCGCGACAACCGTTTATTTCATGCGCTCGGCCAGGGTCTTGCCCAGATCGGCCGGCGACTTGACCGTGGTCACGCCCGCCTTTTCCAGCGCTGCGAACTTGGCCTCGGCCGTGCCCTTGCCGCCAGAGATGATGGCACCGGCGTGGCCCATGCGCTTGCCCGCAGGCGCCGACGCACCGGCGATGAACGACACCACTGGCTTGGTCACGTATTCGGAAATGAATTCCGCGGCATCTTCTTCGGCACTGCCACCGATCTCGCCGACCATGATGATGCCTTCGGTCTTGGGATCTTCCTGGAACAGCTTCAGGCAATCGATGAAGTTCATGCCCTGGATCGGGTCGCCACCGATGCCGATACAGGTGGACTGGCCCAGTCCCTCGTTGGTGGTCTGGAAGACCGCTTCATAGGTCAGTGTGCCCGAGCGCGACACAATGCCGACGTTGCCTGCCTTGTGGATGTGGCCGGGCATGATGCCGATCTTGCACTCTCCCGGGGTGATGATGCCCGGACAATTGGGGCCGATCAGCACCGTTTCCGGGTGTGCCTCCAGCACGTTCTTCACGCGCAGCATGTCCAGCACGGGAATGCCCTCGGTGATGGCCACGATCACTCCGATGCCCGCATCAATGGCCTCGAGGATGGAATCGGCCGCGAACGGCGGCGGCACGAAGATCACCGATGCATTGGCGCCGGTTGCCTCGACCGCGTCACTGACGCTGTTGAATACCGGGCGTTCCAGATGTTCACTGCCGCCCTTTCCGGGTGTGACACCACCCACGATCTGGGTGCCGTAATCAATCGCCTGCTCGGCGTGGAAGGTGCCCTGCTGGCCGGTGAAGCCCTGCACGATCACCTTGGTGCTCTTGTTGACAAGTACGCTCATGCCTGAATGCTCCTCACTTCGCGGCGGCCACGGCTTTCTTCGCCGCGTCGTTGAGATCATCGGCCGGCGTGATCGCCAGACCGGAATTAGCCAGCAACTCGCGGCCCTTCTCGACGTTGGTGCCCTGCAGGCGCACGATCACCGGAATCTTCAACCCCACTTCCTTGACCGCCGCGATGATGCCCTCGGCAATCAGGTCGCAGCGCACGATGCCGCCGAAGATGTTGACCAGGATCGCGCTCACCTTGTCCGAGGACAGGATCAGCTTGAAGGCCTCGGTCACACGCTCGGTAGTGGCGCCACCGCCGACATCGAGGAAGTTGGCCGGCTCGCCGCCCGCCAGCTTGATCACGTCCATGGTGGCCATGGCCAGACCCGCGCCATTGACCATGCAGCCAATGGTGCCGTCCATGGTCACGTAGTTGAGGTTGTGCTCCACGGCGGCCGCCTCGGCGGCGTCTTCCTGGGTCAGGTCGCGCATTGCGGCCAGATCCTTGTGCCGGAACTCGGCGTTGTCGTCGGAGTTCACCTTGCCATCCAGCGCGGCCAGGCTGCCGTCTTCGAGCACCGCCAGCGGATTGAGCTCGACCAGCGCCAGGTCCTTCTCGTTGAACAGTTTGTACAGGCCGAGCATGATGCCGGTCAGCTGGCGCACCTGCTTCGGATTGAGATCCATGTCAAATCCGAGCTGGCGGCACTGGTAGGGCTGCAGGTCCTCGACGTAGTCCACGGCGATCGTGTGGATGTCCTCGGGGGTTTCCCGTGCAACCTGTTCGATGTCCACGCCGCCGTGTTTGGAAGCGATGAACGAGACCGACTTGTTGTCGCGGTCCACCAGCACCGAAAGATACAGCTCGCGGGCAATGTCGGTGGCATCGGTGACCAGTACCAGATTGACCGGCAACGCGCGGCCACCGGACTGGTAGGTCTCCATGTTCGTGCCAAGCATGCCGGACGCGGCCGCCTTGACCTCGTCCAGGCTCTTGCAGAACTTGACGCCGCCCGCCTTGCCACGGCCGCCGGCATGAATCTGTGCCTTTACCATCCACTGCTTGCCGCCGAGGGCCCTGGCGGCCTCCACAGCGGCTTCGGCCGAGTCGGCCACCTTGCCCGGCGGCACGGTCACACCGTACTGCGCGAACAGCTCTTTTGCCTGATATTCGTGAAAATTCATCCGATACCTCGAACGGTCGTGAAACGCGCAGTCGAGCGGCGGGCACCGGGGGCGCGGGCACGGCGACGGCGATGGATACACGGGCGGCGGGATCGGGCAGGAAGCCGACGACGAATCCGCTCGCGACAGCCCACTATTGTCCAAGAACAGCACCTCAATGGAAAGGGGCAGTCGAAAAACCGTTCGGTCGGCCCCGAAAACAACTGCTCGCAGCCATCCGCGCAACGCTATACTTGAGCCTATTCCCGCGTTCCGGATTTGCCGTGTCCGTTGCCGCCAAGACCCTCGAAAACTCCATCTCCAGCACCAGCACGGCCCGCCGGGAGCTGTACTTCCTGAACTGGTTCCGCGTGGCGCAGGCCATTGTCTACAGCCTGCTGGCCTTCTGGGCTGCAGGCAGCAAGGGACTTGATCCCAACTTGCCCGTGCTGGCCAAGGTCGTTGCTGCCTTGTCGCTGGGCTATGCCTTGATCGCGCTGTTGCGCACACGCGCATGGTTGCTGCGGCCCGTCCTGTACACCTCGGCCGCGATCACCGTGGACATCTTCATCGCCATCACCGCGGTGTTCGCGATGCACAACGCCCGCCTCGGGATTGCCATGATGCTGGTGGTGAACCTGGCCGGCGCCGCCTTGGTGCTGCCCATGCGCCTGGCGCTGTTCTTCGCCGCGCTGGCTACGCTGGGCATGCTGGGCCAGGTCTTTCTCGGCAGCCAGTTTCACGGTTTTGATGGCGAACTGCTGGAAAGCGGCCTCTTCGGCATCGTCTATCTGGCCGCAGCCGGCATGTGCAATATCCTCGGACGACAAATGCGTGCCTCCGAGGCGCTGGCGCAAAAACGCGGACTGGACCTGGCCAATCTGGCCCAGGTCAATGAGCTGATCATCCGGCGCATGAAGACCGGCGTGCTGCTGGTCGATGACGGCAACCAGGTGCATCAGTTCAACGAATCGGCCTGGATGTTGCTGGGCAGCCCTTCGATCGGCCAGCGTGACCTGGGTACGCTGGCCCCTGAATTGTCCCGCCGTCTGTTCCACTGGCGCCACTACAACAAGCTCGACGAGACTTCGATTGCGCTCGCCGAAGGTGTCCCCGAGATTGTGCCGCGATTCACCCGTTTGGCTGCCAATGATGATTCCAACATACTGATTTTCCTCGACGACACCTCGCTTGTCTCCCGCCGCGCCGAAGAGCTTACTCTGGCTTCGCTGGGCCGCCTTTCGGCGTCGATCGCGCACGAGATCCGCAACCCGCTGGCAGCGATTCGCTATTCCGCCCAGCTGCTGGCCGAATCCGAGGACCTGGTCCAGGGCGACCAGCGCATGGTCGAGATCATCAACAATCACTGCAGCCGGTTGAACGAGATCATCGAGAATATCCTGCAGCTTTCACGACGCGAACGTTCCCGTCCGGAGACCCTGGACCTGAATGCCTGGGCTCTGAATTTCGTGGACGAGTACAGCGAAAGCAACGACCTTGGCGGTGACTCCCTGCGCGCGATCGTCCAGCCCACCGCCGTGGAGGCGGTGATCGACCCGCAGCATCTGCAACAGGTGATCTGGAATCTGGTGCAGAACGCCCTTCGCTATGGCCGCATGCCGGGCGAACCGGCACGGGTCATGCTGATTTCCCGTGCCGCCAGCGAGTCCGGCCCTCCTTTGCTGGAGGTGGTCGATCGCGGCCCCGGCATTCCGACCAAGGTCGCTGCTCAGATCTTCGAGCCGTTCTACACCACCCACGAGTACGGCACCGGACTGGGCCTGTATCTGTGCAAGCAGATGTGCGATGCCAACCAGGCCGAACTGGAATACGTGCCTGTCGCTGGTGGTGGTAGCTGTTTCCGGATCACTCTGGCGCTGACGGCCCAACCCCCCAAGTCCGACAGCTGACCATCGGACCAATCAGGTCGAGCGCAGCACCAGCGTGGTCGGCAACATTTCCGATTCCGCGGGCTGGCCCTCGACCAGCGCCAGCACCTTGCGAGCAAGCAACATGCCGCCCTCCTGCCAGTTTTGTCGCACCGAACTGAGGGGCGGCAGGAAACTGGCCCCCAGCGGGGTATCGTCGTAACCGACGACCGAGACATCACTGGGCACCTGGTGCCCGAGCTCGACCAGCGCCCTGATGGAACCCATGGCCAACAGGTCGCTGCAGGCAAAGATGCTGTCGAAGCGTGCCTCGCGTCGCGCCAGCGAGCGCACCGCGTCGACGCCCGAGGCGAGCGTGAATTCATTGCGCCGCAGCAGTAACGGCTTGATGTCATGTCGCGCCAGTTCGTCGACGAAGCCATGCAGGCGCTCGGCGATCTCGGGATGGTCAGGATTACCGATGAACACCGGGTAGCGACGCCCGATGGACACGAAACGCTCGGCCACGGCAGCGCCACCATGGCGGTTGTCGCTGCCTACCACCACATGATCGTCCTCCGGTGATTGCGCGCCCCAGACCACCATCGGCAACCCCAGCTTGTCGAACAGATGCACGGCATCCTCGCGCACGCCCTGTCCTAGCAGGATCAAGCCGTCCGCCGCCTGCACCGCTGCGGCACTGGAGCCTTGGCGGGTGGTCAGCAGCACGCTGTAGCCGGCAGAGGTGAGCTCTTGCGAGATACCGCCCAGCAAGGTGAGCGGATACGGATCCCACATGGTGCGATCACTGGAAGGCTTCATTTCCACGATCACGGCCACCGTGTGGCTGCGGCGCAAACGCAGGTTGCGCGCACTGACATTGAGCTTGTAGCCATGCTCACGTGCCAACTCCTGAACCTTGGCGCGTGTATCGGCATTGACCAGCGGACTGTCGGCAAGCGCCCGCGACACCGTGATCTTGGAAACCCCGGCCAGATACGCAAGATCGGCCATGGTCATGCTGGGCCGGGGCGCGCTGGGCTGTTTTTTCTTTTTCGACGTCAACGTGATTCCCGTCTATT
>NZ_JAQIBU010000014.1 GCF_027858935.1 Oleiagrimonas sp.
CCCACGATCTTGTGCACCTTGCCCTGGGCATCCTTGTACATCACGCCGGGCGTGCCGCTGATGCCCAGCTGATCCATCAGGTTGTTGTTGGCGTTGATCTTTTCGCGGGTCGCGGCAGGGATCTGCCGGGCCAGCGGGACCGGGCTGTTGCGGAAATCGCTCTCGTTGCGCGTGAAAGTCGCGATCGGATCCTTGGCATCGAGCACGGATGCCGCACGCGGCATGCTCTGCGGCTTGATGACCGCCACCAACAGGTAGCGCACTTGCACCTTGCCGGCCTTCACCTGCGGCCGGATGGCATGCCACAAGCGATGACAGTACGGGCATTCGGTGTCGGTGAATACATAGACGATGCGTTTGGCGCTCTTCGACCCTTCGGCAATCCAGTCGGCTTTGCGCAACTCGTCCCAGGTGGACTGGGTCAGTTTCGGCGTGCTGTTGGCCGCGAAGGCGGCACCGGTGAGGTCCTGGCCGTTGGCATCGAACAGGTTGCCGATCATGGTGTGCTTGCCGTCGGGCAGCAGGTACACCGGCAGCGCACGACCGTGGAAGTCACCGACATAGCCCTTGAACCCCGCAGGGGCGGGCATGGTGCTGCGGATCGTGATCCCCCGGGCCGTGAGCGCCTGGATCGGGGCCGGCCAACTGGCCGCCAGCGATGCGCCGGAAAGGGTCAGGCATGCGGCCAGCAGCAGCATGATGAAAAGGGGTCGTTTGTTCAAGGAGAGACTCCGGGTCGGTCAAGTGCGGATGGTGTCACGTAGGACAGTCCATCGGCCAGCGTGGCGGCAGACAGTTCACCCGTGTGGATGTCGCGCACGATACCCCGTGCGTCGACAAACAGCGTGGTCGGTGTGCCGCGGATGGTGAAGTGTCGGGCCAGGTGCTGGCCGTCGTCGATCAGGACATGCTCCGGCATGCGCTGCAAGGTCTGCAGGTAGGCACGTACCGTCGCAGGTGACTCGGCCTGGTCGACGAAAACGAAACGCACGGCCGGCATCTGCGCCTCGGCATGCACCAGCATCGGCATCTCGCGACGGCACGGTGGGCACCAAGTGGCCCACAGGTTGACCACCATGGGGGTCCCGGCATGGCGCAGCGGTTGGGTCGCGCCCTTCAGGTCGTGCAGCGTCAGGTCGGGCAGCGGGCGCTGGGATGCAGCGGAAAGCTGGGTCACCGCCAGGGTGGCCAGCAGCCATACACCCAAGCCCGACAGGCTGGCTGCCGTCAGCGGCAGGCGCAGGCGAGAACGGCGCCAGAACACCAGTGCGACCGACAGCACCAGCACCACCACTCCGGGCCAGGCCATGAATCCGCCATCGCGGATGTTGAGCATGCTCCATGGCGAGGCCTGGTACTGCGGCCAGCGGCGGATGATGAAGGCCATGCGTGCGGCCAGCAGCGCAAGCGCAAGGGTACTCCACAGGGCGGTCTGTGCATCCGCCTTGCCGCGCCGGCGCAGGGCGCCAGCCACGGCCAGCGCCACGATAAGTGCAGCCGCCAGCACCAGTACAGCCGCGGGAAACAGGAACGGACCGAGGGCGATCCCCTTATCCACGGGCATGGGCCACGGGGTCAACCGGAGCGTGATTGCAGGCAAGGGTGGTGTTCATGAGGCGGTGCAGGCTGTGCAAACGCCCATCATAGATCCGAACGACCGTCGTGCGCGATGCAGCCGTCCGGCAGGCCGCCACCCGGCTTCCCGGGCGGCGGCCCTGCGGGTCAGTGCTTTTCGACCAGCGGCAGATCGATGTAGCTGGCCTCGCCCGGCGCATGGTAGATGCGCTGGGTGGCCTTGACGTAGTCGGCGGGCTTGGCAAAGAAGATGTTCTTCACGTAGGTCTGTGGATTGCGGTCATACAGCGGGAACCAGCTGGACTGCACCTGCACCATGATGCGGTGGCCCTTGCGAAACACATGGTTGGCCGTGGGCAGCTCGAAGCGGTACAGCAGCGGTGCGTTGGCCTTGAGCGCGTGCGGATGCTCGAAACTGGTGCGATAGCGACCACGGAAGATGTCCATGGCGATGCCCAGCTGATAACCGCCCAGTTTGGGTTCTGCAGCGACCTGGTCCGGGTACACGTCGATCAGCTTGACCACCCAGTCCGAGTCGGTGCCGCTGGTGGAGGCCACCAGATGCACCTTGGGCTGGCCGGCGATGGTCACGTCATGATCCAGCACGCCGGTCTCGAAAGTGACCACGTCCGTCCGCCCGGAGAACGGGCGCTGGTCGTCGACCAGCCAGTAGGACCAGGTCATGCCATCGTCGTACCCGCTCGGCTGGATGGGGCGGGTGCGGAACGGCACCGGTTTGGCCGGGTCGGACACGTAGCTGGTGTCCTTGGCCTCGGCGGCTGTGGGCGCCGCGAAGCCGGCCTTGCCGTCGGCATGCAGGTACAGCGGCGTCGGCTGGATCGAGCAGCCACTGGCGCAACCTTCGGGCCAGGACGAGAGGCGCTCCCAATGGTTGGTGCCGGTGCGGTAGGCAGTGACCGGGGCCACCGGGTTGGGCGGCGCGCTGTCCTTCAGGTAGTGGGCCAGAAACGGCGCCAGGATGTGCTTCATGAAATAGGTGCCGGTGTCGCTGCCGAAGCGGATCGCGCCCAGGTGGTCGGCCGGCTCGATCTCCTGACCGTGGTGCCACGGGCCCATCACCAGATAGACCATGTCGTTGTTCGTGTCCTTCGGCTCGATGGCCTTGTACACGGCGATGGCGCCGTAGATGTCCTCCTGGTCCCACAGGCTGTCGACCAGCATCACCGGCACCTTGAGTGGCTGTTTGGCGAGGATCTTGTCCATCGCCTGATCGCGCCAGAAGCTGTCATAGGCCGGGTGTTCGGTGATCTTTTTCCAGAAGCCGATCTGGTCCATGTTGTAGGCCTTGCCCATGGCGCCGGCCGAGCCGTAGTGCATGTACAGGTCGTAATCGTCGTAGAAGTTGGTCCACCACTTGATGCTGTTGTCGCGGGTGGCCTCCTGCTCGTACACGTATGGCATGTTCTGTTCGCGGAAGGCGCCATTGTGGAACCAGTCGTCGCCCATCCAGCCGTCGACCATGGGGTTCATCGGCACCACGACCTTGAGCGCCGGGTTCGGATTGATCATCGCAGTCAGCGGCTCGTAGCCGTCGTAGGAAATGCCCAGGATGCCGACTTTTCCGTTGCTTTGCGGCAGGTTTTTCACCAGCCAGTCGATGGTGTCGTAGGTGTCGGTCGATTCGTCCACCGGCGTGTGGTTGAGCGGGCCGCGGAACGGACGGTTCATCACGAAGTCGCCTTCCGAACCGTATTTGCCGCGCACGTCCTGGATGACGCGGATATAGCCACCGTCGACGATCACCGGTACGGCGTTGTCGTAGCCCCGCAGCGCATCGTTCGCGTCGCCGCGCAGGGCGCTGCCCATGTGCCCGCTGAGCTGGTCATGCACGGTTTTGGTGACCATGCTGGTCGCGTTGTAGGGCGTGCGCGTGAGCAGGATCGGCGCGTCGTGCGCACCCTTGGGAATCATAATCACGGTGTGCAGCTTCACGCCGTCGCGCATCGGGATCATCACGTCGCGGATGGTGTAGTTGAAGCTGGAATGATTGGGCGTGAAGTGCGCCGGCGTCTCGCTGGGCAGCGAGGGGTATTTCGGTGGTGGTGTTTCCCCGGCATGTGCGGCGGCAATCATCAGCGCCGCAGTGGCGACAAGCGTGCAAAGAGTGCGGATCGAGCGTGTCATGAACTTCCCCAAGTCGTGAACCCGAACCTACACAGTAGCGCATGCGCAGCGGTAAGGCATGTACCTGAAGGTCTGGATCATGCTGGACCGATGCAGGTCATTGCGGGGCTTTATCAAACACGGCAAACATGCCGGCATAGGGTTTGGTCATGAACACTGGAGGGCCGAAATAGTCACCGTGGTCGAAGAACTGCGAGATGGTGCCGTCCAGATACAGTGCGTCACGGCAGCCGAGCCGGTCGCGGAACAGCCGCGCAAAGCTGTGGAAATTGACCGGACTTTCGCTGATGGCGAAAACCACCTGTCCCGGTTCCGGCGCACAAACGCCGCTGCGCCACTTCAGGCTGGTGGATCGGGCCAGGAAATGCGGGTTGATGGCACCGTCGATGACCAGCATCGGGCCCGATTGCGTGGCCAGCCTCGGATCGGGCGGATGGCTGCGGTAGGCGGCGGTGGTCATCACCCGGGCGTGGCCTTTGTGGTCGACCAGGAAGACCCCGTTGGGTCGCATCGAGAAATTGCCGGCAGCTGGATCGCCATGCGCGGTATTGAGGGGTTTCAGGACCTTGCCCGCCTCCACGTACAGCCCCAGCGGCGAGCCCTTGCGGTCATAGATGCCCGCATTGGCGGCAAAGCGCAGCTGTTCGCCATGCCTGGCGCCCCATGAGCGCAGGGCTTCGATGTTGGCGAAGGGCTTGCCGGTGTCCGGGTCGAGCCAGTGCAGGCTGAGCCGTTCGCGGGAAAGGTTGATCCGCACCACGCGATAGCTTGCGCCATCAAAGCTGACCTGCTTGCCGGTTTGCACGGGCGGTGCATCGCAGGCCGCCAGTGTGCAGGCCGCCAGGATCACCAGCACGCGGAGAAGCGCACGAAGCGGGATTCGGGTCACTGGATGGGGACGCTGTGGCATGCCGCCATGTTCACCTTCGTTCCGGGCGCGCGCAAGCGTTCAAGTCGGAACCGTTCACTCCCAGTGGATCCGGGTCGGAAGTCATCCGGCACTGCACTAGAATGAGCCTTTCCGGTGGATGTCCCCATGACCTACACTCCGATAGTCGCCACACTCGGCTATGTGCTTTCGCCCGATCGCAAACGCGTGCTGATGATCCACCGCAACACGCGCGAGGATGACCTGCACCTGGGCAAGTACAACGGTCTGGGCGGCAAGTTGGAGCGCGACGAGGACGCGGCTGCGTGCATGCGCCGTGAGATCCGCGAGGAGGCCGGCATCGAATGCCAATCCATGCAGCTGCGCGGCACCATCAGCTGGCCGGGCTTCGGCAAGCATGGCGAGGACTGGCTGGGCTTCATCTTCCTGATCGATCGATTCGATGGCGAGCCGCACGAGGGCAACCATGAGGGCACGCTGGAGTGGGTCGAGCGGTCACGGATGATGGCCTTGCCGATGTGGGAAGGGGATCGGCATTTCCTGCCGCTGGTGTTCGATGACGATCCGCGGCCGTTTCACGGCGTGATGCCGTACTCCGGGGGGCGGATGCAGTCCTGGTCCTTCAGCAGGTTCTGATTTGCGCTTAGCAGGTTCCTGGTGTCGCGTTTTGTGTCTTCCACTCCGCGCCTGCGAGGCTACGGCTCGGATGCAACTGTGAAGTCAGGTACGTCTGATCTCGGCCAGCACCGGCCGTTCGCTTGCTGCCATTTCATGCCACAAAGCGGTCACTCGAACAGCATCGCTTTTCGCAGCGAGTGGAGGGTACACATCATCAACACCTGCCATGCGCGTCGAGTGGAAGCTGGAGCGATCCAGCGTCTGCAACCTGTGTAGGGGAGTGCCAATGCATCGCACGCCCTGTACTTCCGGTGCATACCTCGCTGATGTGCTCATGACTCCATCCTACAAAGAGTGAAGCCTCAGGAATTCCAGGCGCGGTTGAGCTAATGCGCGCCGCGCAGGCTCCAGATATCAAGCACACCGCCGGTGGCGTGATCGTTGGCATTGCCCTCGGGCAGTATGATCTTGCCTTGCAGCACAATCGGGCTGTTCCAATGGCCGGGTCCGCACGGCAATGTTGCGACGTGTTTGCCCGAAGACGCCTCGTACACGTTCAAGCCACCTTTGCGCGCATACACAAATAGAAGTCCCCCGCTCTCGAACGGGCTGGTGCCGCCCGTCTCGTTCTTCCATTTTTGCTGGAGTTTGCCATCATCCAGCTCCCACGCCGCGGTGCCGCCGTTGTCGGCGGCAAACATCCAGGTTTGACCTTCGTGTTTCCACACCGCCGGTTGGGTGAACAGATCGGTGCCGCTCGGGGTGGAAACGATTTGCAACTCATGGCCCTTGTGAGGGTCGGTGCCGGCGATGGCCTTGCGGCTGAGCAGGCGGATCTTGCCATCCTTGCCGCCTTGGGCGAGCAAGTCTCCGCCGAGCAACACCGGCGACGTCGAGCCAAGGTCGAGATCACGCTCATTCAGCTCCGCAGTGTTGGCCGGCGTGTAGTTACCCAGCATTTTTGTGGCATCGGCGTTGAGTTCGATGAGCGCATCGCCCCAGTCGGTCGTTCCGTTCCAGTCGGCGTTGCCGGTGGCGATAAAGATGTGACCGTTTCCGGGATCGATCACGGCGCCCGCACGGCCCCAGATCGCTGCATCGCTTTGCGGGCAGGTGCTGGGCTCCATCAGCCCGGTGCGGTTGCTGCACAACGAGTTCCACACGTGCAGGAGTTTGCCGGAGTTGCTGTCGAGAATGGCGACATGGCCTTGGTAGGGCGCCTGGTCACCGACATAGCCCGCCGTCACGGCGATCACATGGCCGCGGAATAACTTCAGCGGCGAGTCCATCTTCTCGCGCCGCGGCAGCTTGGTGATGGAAGTGCGCCAGACAAGGTGACCATTGCCGACGGCCAGTTTCTGGATGGCGCCATCGGGTGAAGCGGCGTAGATGAATTGCCGGTCGGGATCGGCCACGGGGGTCGAGTTGGTGATCTGGCGCGTGCCGGACAGCTTCTGATAGCTGGTCGGCGTGTATTCCCACAAGACTGCACCGCTATCGGCATCGAGCGCCAGCGTTTTGCCGTAGGTGGTGGTGACGAAAATGGCGTTATGACGGGCGCCGTGGATGCTGACGTCGTGCAGGTAAATGGCGCTGGCATCCACCGTGCCATCCAGCTTGATCTGCAGACGCGTGAGCTGGGCGACGTTGGCGGCGGTGATGCCGGTGGGTACCGGGTTGGCGCTGGTGCTTTGTACATTGCCGCCGAACATCGGCCAGTCCTGTGGAGGCAAGCTTTGTCCAGCCGCCGTGGTGGCCAAGCTCATCCAAAACAGCAATGCGATCATGATCTGGTATTTCATACGAAAAGTATGCCACCGGCTCGTACTGCGTGCACCGGATAACGGAAAAGCGGGGCTACGGGCGCGGCCCGCACACGTAGCTGTGGAGCGACTCAAGCGCGCTTGGCGCTCATAGGAATACCAAACAGCCGCGAACTGGCATCCCGAAAGCGGACGCTCGCCAACGGCCGAAACGGGTCCAGGCTGTGTGAAAACTCCGCCATCGGATAAAAATTGGCGCGTCGAATCGACGAGGGCCAGCCGATGAGCCGATTTGTAGAAGGGGTGGATCGCTCGCAGAGTGTGTTGTT
>NZ_JAQIBU010000093.1 GCF_027858935.1 Oleiagrimonas sp.
TCCTCCGGGTTGGTGCCGGGGCCGTCCTCGAAGCGCGACTTGAATCCGTAGGATGTCTCATCCAGGACACCGGTCTCGGTCGAGATGGCACCGTTGCCAGATTTGATGTCGCCTTTCCAGATGGCGGAAGCGGATCGTTTCATATCGTTCTCCTTCGCTGAGGTAATCAAACCTATTGGAAAGGTGCGGACCACAACGTCCAATGCAAGCCTGTCCACCATCATCAAGTATGCGCCGGGCTTGCTGAAGCCAGGCCTGAAGCCGCAATCACGGCGTCATGAAAATGGAAAATATACAAGCGCGCTGTCCGCTGCAGACGAACATTCAGCGCGGAGGCAGATAGTGCTGCGGGTCGACCGGCTTGCCGTTCCTGCGGACCTGAAATTCCAACTCATTGCGCGGAGCGCCACTGGAACCCATCTCGGCGATTTCCTGGCCGGCGCGCACGCGCTCGCCCTCATGCACCAGCCGCTTGCGGTTGTGGCCATAGGCGGAAAGATAGGTGTCGTTATGTTTGATGATGACCAGTTCGCCATAACCAACCAGTCCGTTGCCGCTGTACACCACCACGCCATCAGCGGCCGCACGCACCGGATCGCCCGCATGGCCCGCAATCTCGATGCCGGGGATGGGGTCCTTGGCGTTGAACCCGCTGACCAGTGCGCCGCTGGCCGGCCAGCGCCAGTCCACGCCTCCGGCTTCGTGCGTAGGCGCCGACGGTACCGAGCGGGCGGATACGGGCTCGCGAGAGGGTTGCGTGGCTTCACCGGCCACCGGCACCGTAGAGGATTCGGCCTGGGCCACCTGCGCGGTCTGGCCTGCTCCGGCCGCAGTCCCGCCGGTGACGGCAGTGGCGGCATGCTGGACAGCGGGCGCAGGATTCACAGGTTCGAACACCGGTTTGGAGGGCACGCCGACCGGGTGCGGCGGCGGCGTGATGCGCAGGCGCTGTCCCGGATAAATCACGTAGGGCGCGTTGATGGCGTTCCAACGGGCCAGGTCACGAAAATCCACGCCGGCGCGGAACGCAATGCTGTAGAGCGTATCGCCGCGCACCACCATGTAGTGGCCATTGTGCATCGGACCGCTTGCATGCACCGGCACGCCGCTGTCGTCGGTCTGGACAGACTGCACCATCACCGTGTGATGCGGGATCACGCAGGCGTTGAGCAGGAGGGCCATGGCCAGGCCGACAACAAGGGTCTTTGCACGCATGAGGGTCAGCATAACCGGGCGCAGCGGCGATTTCATCGGGACAGCCACCACCAGGTCAGCAGGCCGGCGAGCAGGACCAGGGCGAACCAGCCGATCCACTCGATGTGCTTGTGCAACATGTCCTCGGCGCGCTTGCCGAAGATGCGGATCAGCAGTGCCAGCAGGAACACGCGCTTGCCCCGACCCAGCGCCATGCAAAGCAGAAACGGCAGCAGCGGCACGCCGACGATGCCCGCGGCCCAGGTGATGAACTTCATCGGTACCACCGGCTGCAGGGCGGCCAGCAGCAGCACCAGCATCAGGCCCCAGAAATGCTCGTTCATCTGGATGCGCAGGCTGTCCACCCCGTGCTGGATCGGCGCCAGCAGATGCATGTCGGCCAGCAGCGGGGTCAATGCCTCGAATGCATAGTGACCAAGCGCATACCCCACCAGGGAACCCAGCAGCGAGAACAGCAGGCTGACGCCGGCATAGCGGAACGCCCGTTCCGGGCGCGCCAGCGCCATCGGTGCCAGCATCACTTCGGGCATGATCGGAAAGATGAACGCCTCGACGAAGCTCAGACCCGCCAGGTAACGCTCGGCATGCCGGTGCCGCGAGGCGCGGAGCGCTCGCTCATAGAGGGGCCCGAACAGGCGCATCAGCAGATGCGCCCTTCGCGTTCACGGGGCGTACCTCGCCCGGGACAGAGGGTCATTCAGACCATCCCGCCAAGCATGGGCACAAAGCTGACATCGCCCAGGTTCTCCGAGACCAGTTCACCCTCCGCGTCCAGGTGCAGACGCAGCAGCGTCTGCGCTCCGCTGGGGCCGACCGGCGCCACCAGCACGCCACCGGGCGCCAGCTGATCGAACAACTGCTGCGGGATGCCTTCGCCCGCCGCGGTCAGGATGATGGCGTTGAAAGGCGCTTCCGACGGCCAGCCGAGGTGGCCGTCGTCATGTTTGGAGCGCAGGTTCTCGAAGCCCAGCTGGCGAAAACGTCGCCGTGCACTGCGCAACAATTCCTCGATGCGCTCCACGGTGTGGATCTCGGGTACCAGCGTGGCCAGCACCGCGGCCTGGTAGCCCGATCCGGTGCCGATTTCCAGTACCCGCTGCGGCACGCCGCGTTCGATCAGTGCCTCGGTCATGCGCGCCACCACCCAAGGCTGCGAAATGGTCTGGCCGTGACCGATCGGCAAGGCCGTGTTTTCGTACGCACGCGAGGCCATCGCCTCGTCGATGAACACGTGGCGCGGCAGGCGGCGGATGGCCTCCAACACGCGCAGGTCCTTGATGCCGTCCTCGCGCAGTTTCGTGACCAGGCGATCACGCGCCCGCTGGGAGGTCAGGCCCTCGCCGCGCAGGACTTCGGCGGATAGCGCATGGGTCTTCATGCCGAGCCCTCCTCGCCCAGGCGCTCACTCATTGCCTGCACCCAGTGGCTGACCTTTTCCAGTGCCTGGAAACGGGTCAGGTCGGTATGGATCGGGGTCACCGAAACATAGCCGCGGCTGACCGCGTTGAAGTCGGTGCCGGGACTGTCGTCGTCCACCGCTCCGGCCGGCCCGATCCACCAGATCGGACGCCCGCGCGGGTCGTGCTGTTCGATGCACGGTGCGGACGGATGCCGTTTGCCCAGGCGCGTGACCTCGAACCCGCGGATCTCGTTCCACGGCAGGTCCGGCACGTTGACATTGAGAATGGTATCGGCCGGCAGCGGATCGGTGAGCAGGCGCTGCATCAGCACCAGAACGGCGCGCGCGGCCGAGTCGTAGTGCTCGCTGCGGTGGTCGTGGGTGACCAGCGACACCGCGATCGCCGGAAGCCCCAGGAAGCGCCCTTCCATGGCCGCCGAAACCGTACCCGAATAGATCACGTCATCGCCCAGGTTGGCGGAATTGTTGATCCCGGACACCACGATGTCCTGCTTCTCGTCCAGCAGGCCGGACAGTGCGAGATGCACGCAATCGGTGGGCGTGCCGGCGACCCGATGGAAACCATTTTCCATGGTGTGCACGCGGATCGGCTGGTCCAGGGTCAGAGAGTTGCTGGCGCCGGAGCGGTCGCGGTCCGGCGCCACCACCGTGACCGTGCCGACCGCGCCAAGGCGTTCGGCAAGGACATGAATGCCCGGCGCGTCCACGCCGTCGTCGTTGCTTACAAGAACTCGCATCAGGAGGCTTTCTTCGCGCTGTGGACCGGCATCGGGGATGCCGGAAGATGGGCCCATGATTCTAGCTGATTCAGTCTGACCCTGCCCCGCGCTAGGATGAGCCCATGAAGCGCCACGACCCGTCCGAGCCGAGCGAAGACGACATTGCCCTGTTCCGCAATGCCGTGGGCCGTGTGCGTCGCATCCAGGCCGAGGCCACGCCGGCCGTGGTGCCTCCTCCCAAGCCGCATCCGCACATGCGCGATGCGGACGAGGCGGCGGTCGTGGATGAGTTGCTGCACGGTAGCTACGACCCCGCCTGGATCGAGGTCGGCGAGGAACTGAGCTACCTGCGCGAAGGCCACTCGCCCAAGTTGCTGCGCCGCCTCAAGCGCGGCCAGTTCAGCATCCAGGGCGAGATCGACCTGCACCACATGAACGCCGCAGCCGCCGCACAGAGCATGCTCGAACTGCTCCATGAAGCCCACGTCGAAGGCTGGCGCTGCGTGCGCATCGTACACGGCAAGGGCCTGCGCTCAAGGCCCGGGGGGCCGGTGCTCAAGGGCCTGGCCGACCGTCTGCTGCGCCGCCGTAGTGACGTGCTGGCCTTCGCCTCCGCGCGCCCCGCGCAAGGCGGCACCGGCGCGGTGATCGTGCTGCTGCGCTGAAACCCGCAACCCGATCGTTCCGGTATCAAGCATGCGTGTCTGCCATGCTGCGGGCAGCGATATCGCGCGCATGCTTGAAATGGAGGGCCAGCCTCGGGGATTGCATGAATTCGCATGTATCGACCCGGAGGGCAATCCCATCGGTGTTGGGCAAATCCTCAATACCTTAAGAAACTCATCATCCATCCGGTGACGCCTGGACCCGTTTCCGGACTATCATGGCCAGGCCATGGTGATGAATGACGCATCCATCCTTCAACAGGTGAACGCATGAAAACTCTCGCCTGGCTGCGAAAGCCCGGTACCATCCTGATACTCTTTGTTTTGCTCTCAGGAGGTTCGGCCATGGCCACGGAAGAACCCAGCTACACGGTCCGTTTGAAGAGCGGGCCAATGGAAGTACGCGAGTACCCTCCCCTCATCGCGGCGCAGGTGCGCGTGGAAGGTGACCGGCGCGAGGCGGTGAAAGCCGGCTTCCGGCTACTGGCCGGCTATATCTTCGGCGGCAATACACGAAAGCAGAAGATTGCCATGACGGCGCCCGTGGTGCAGGCACCGGCAAAGGGAGAAACCATCGCCATGACGGCCCCGGTGATGCAGACCCGGAGCGAGGGAGCCTGGACCGTGCGCTTTCTGATGCCCAAGGGCTACACCATGGACACGCTGCCCACCCCCAACGACCCGCAGGTACAGCTGATTCCGCTGCCCGCCGCGCGCATGGCCGTGGTGCGTTTCTCGGGACTGGCGCATGAACCGGACATCCAGCAGAAAACTGCCGACCTGAAGGCCTTCATGGCGGCCCACAAGCTGGTGGCCACAGGGCCGCCCTCGCTGGCGCGCTACAACCCGCCATGGACGCCCTGGTTCATGCGGCGCAACGAGATCATGATCCCGATCCAGGAACCGGAAACCCGGTAATCGAACAGGTCACGAACGGACGGCTTCCTGCCGGGTGCAACTCCACGGCAGCGTGACGCACGATCCGACGATTCTTTCGCGCACTGTCCGCAGGATCCTGCACGCACGCTCGAGGACCACGGTGTACTGCTTGGTCCATCTGTTCGCTGACTTCTTCAGGCCATAGGGAGAGTTCGGCCACGAAGTGAAGCCGTTCTGGATCCGCCCCCAACCAAGTAAAAACATGGATGGACGAACACGCTGGCATCGAGATCGCGCTTATCAAACCGTCTGCCTGCGGTGGAAGCCGGGGGCCGGCGCTCTGGGTATCCGGGTGGCACACGGACGGTGGCGGCGACGGACGCGACACCCACGCGGCAGGCCGGGCACCTCCGCCCCGGCATGACGCGCATTGGCGAGCCCGAACCCTATCGGATCTGCGCCAGCTCGCGGACAACCACGGTGGCGTAGCTGCCTGCCGGTAGAGCAAAGCGCAGTTGCAGGGCTGTGTCGTCCAGCCAATCCCACGCCAGTTGCTGCGGCAGCAGGCGCAAGGCGCGGCGTTCCTGGTCCATGCCGGCTTCGACCAGGCCCGCGACCAGTTCCGGCTCGGCATCGGCCACGGCGCGCTCGCGGGTGCCGGCGTCTTGCATGGCCGGCGTGTCGCCGCGGCCCCAGAGCGGACCAGACGGATGGATGTCGCCTGCGGCCAGGCGTTGTTCCAGTTTCTCGTTGAACGGTTCGGGACCGAACCAGGAACGCGATCCGGCCAGGGCCCAGATCTCACCCGCCAGAGACTGATCCCAGCAATCGTCCTCGACGCGACCGGCCAGGACATCGTTGAACAACTGCGAACGCGCTGCCGAAAGCAGCAGCGAACGCGTGCGCCGGTCCACGCGCTTGCCGGCAAACATGGCCCTGGCGCGGTCCACGTTGCCACCGGAGCGGCCGAAGCGCTGTTCGCCGAAATAATTGGGCACGCCACGCGTACGTATGGCTTCGAGCACCCGTTCGGCCGCGATACGGTCCCCCTGCACGTCGCGCAGGGTCAACAGGAATCGGTTGCCGGCCAGCGCGCCGCGCTTGAGCTTGCGCCGGTGCCGGGTGCTGTCGAGCACGCGCACGCCCTCATGCGGAAAAGCCGACCAGTCCGGGTCCTCGCGCCCGGGAAGGTGCACGGTGAAGGTCTGGCGGGTGACAGCATGGCGATCCTTGAGTCCAGCGAAGCCCACGCCGACCGGCGAGATGTCGGCAAATCGCGCCAGCTCGCGCACCACCCACTGCGTGTCGTGACCGCACTTTTCAACCCACAGGAACGCATGTTCGCCCGTTCCGTCGGCCGCGTAGCCTAGGATCTCCTCGACTTCGAAGTCTTCCGGCGTGGCGCGCAGACGCGCGCCCAATGGTGATCCGCCATGGGCATGGGGTAGCAGCAGTGAAGCAGGCGTGGTACTCAAGAAACAGTGCCTCTTTGATTGTCCCCGCGCGAACCCCGCAGGGTGCCGGCGGATGGAGAAAGTCGCATGCTGCCGGGCTGGTGATAAAACAGGAACAGCCCAGGCTAGTGATGGAACAGGACTAGCGAGGCCAGCCCAAGGAAGATGAAGAAGCCGCCGCTGTCGGTCATGAACACCAGGAAGATATTCGAACCCATGGCCGGGTCGCGGCCCAGTCGCAGCATCAGCATCGGGATGCCCACGCCCATCAAGGCGGCCAGCATCTGCTCGAGCACCATGGCCACGGTCATCACCGCGCCCAGCGGGATATCGTGGTACATCAGCGCCACCACCACGCCGATCACGCCACCCCATATCAGGCCATTGAAGAAGGCCACGCCCAGCTCCTTGCGCCACAGGCGCCAGATCGCGCTGGTACCGACCTGATCGGTGGCGATGGCACGCACGATCTTGATGATGGTCTGATTGCCGGAGCTGCCACCGATGCTGGCCACGATCGGCATCAGCGTGGCCAGTACCACCAGCTTCTCGATCGAGCCCTGGAACAGCCCGATCACGCGCGAGGCCAGAAACGCCGTGCAAAGGTTGATCGCCAGCCAGGCCCAGCGGTTGCGCACCGAGGCCCACACCGAGGAGAAAATGTCCTCTTCCTGGCGCAAGCCGGCGCGGCCCAGGGCCTCGGACTCGCTCTCCTCACGGATGCGGTCGACCATCACGTCGATGGTCAGGCGGCCGATCAGCCGGCCCTCGGCGTCCACCACCGGGGCCGAGATCAGGTCGTAGCGTTCGAAGGCCTGCGCCGCATCATCGGCATCGTCGGTCGGCTGGAAGGTGTCGACGTCGCGCGCCATCACCGCACCCACCGCTTTGTCGGGTGAGTTGACCAGCAGCCACTTCAACGGCAGTACGCCCGTCAACACGTTATCCTGGTTGAGCACGAACAGCTTGTCGGTCTGCTCAGGAAGCTCCCTGAAACGGCGCAGGTAGCGCAGCACCACTTCCAGGGTCACGTCCTCGCGGATGGTGACCATCTCGAAGTCCATCAGCGCGCCGACCTGATCCTCGCCGTAGGACAGCGCCGCCTGCACCTGCTCGCGCTGTTGCGCGTCCAGGCTGGCCATCAGCTCGGGCAGTACCTCGGGCGGAAGATCTTCGAGCAGATCGGCCAGCTCGTCCGCGTCCAGCGGCTCGACGGCGGCCAGGATCTCGCCCTGATCCATGTCCGCGATCAGGGTCTCGCGCACGGCATCGGAGACTTCCAGCAGGATGTCGCCGTCGCGATCGGCCTTGACCCGCTGCCAGATGATCAGGCGCTCGTCGAGCGGCAATGCCTCCAGGATGTAGGCAATGTCGGCCGGATGCAGGCCATCCAGGCATTTCTGCAGCTCGGCCCGGTTCTGCCGCTGCATCAGGTTTTCGGCGCGTTGCGTGTGTTCGCCACCATGGCGGCGCAACAGTTCCTCAGCCTGACGCTGACGTTCCAGTAGATCGTGGATCTGTGCGAGCTGGTCCTGCAGGCTGCTCTGCGTTTTTCTGGTTTCGACTTCGCTCATGACACGCTCCGTCCCCGACGGCGGGGCGCGCCATCGGAATTACCGGGTCAAGGTGAACGTTGAGTTCAAAC
>NZ_JAQIBU010000102.1 GCF_027858935.1 Oleiagrimonas sp.
TCCCTCGGTCATGGCCGATTTGCAGAAGCGATTCGCCAGCGTGTGGCCACAGGGCAAAGTGAGGGGCAGCTCGATCACGGTGGCATTCCTGTGGGTGGGCGACGGCGTATGCCATGGCACAAAGGCCAACACCGATCACGCTACAGCAAACCCGGCCACGCAGGAGCCCACAAGGCATCGTGCAACAGGAAGGGTGTCGGGACCATGTGCAGGACATGCACCTGACACATTCTATTCGTTGCCTGACGGCAGCTGCATGCGGGCCGCCTGTGCATCCTTCTCGCGCCACAACGTGGTCACCCACGCCTTGACCCTCCCGCGAAATGCCGGGTCCTCGTCGTAGCTGCCGATCAATTCCGGGCTCAGCGGTCGCTCGCGCACGTGGACGCGCACAGCGCGTACGCGCCCGGCGATCAGGTCCATCATCGTGCACGGGCCCTCGGGGTAGACGATCGTGACATCGAGTACCGCGTGCAGCGCTTCGCCCATGGCATCGAGCACGAAGGCCACACCCCCGGCCTTGGGACGCAGCAAATAGCGGAAGGGTGATTTCTGCGCATCGTGTTTGGCGGGCGTGAAGCGGGTGCCTTCGACGAAGTTCATCACCGACACCGGCAGATGCCTGAATTTCTCGCAGGCCTTGCGGGTCGCCTCGCGGTCCTTGCCTTGCAGCTCGGGATGGCGCAGCAGGGTTTGCGCCGAATAGCGTTTCATGAAGGGGAAATCCAGAGCCCACCACGCCGGCCCCAGCAAGGGGATCCAGATCAATTGCTGTTTCAGGAAGAAGCGCAGGAACGGGATGCGCCGATTGAACACTTTCTGCAAGACGGGAATGTCCACCCAGCTCTGATGGTTGCACAACACCAGGTAGTTGCCGTCGCGACGCAAGCCATCCAGCCCCTCGACCTGCCATTGGATGCGCACGAACAGGTCAAACATGGCGTTGTTGACGCCAATCCAGCTTTCCGCGATCACCACCAGCACGCGCGATAGCCACCTGCGCACGGCGGGAATCGGCACGATGACCTTGATCAACGCGATGACGATCAGCGGCACGATGTGCAGCACGCTACTGAGCAGGAACAGCAGCATCACCAGCGGGATGCGTAGCCAGTTGGGCACGAAAGCGAACATGAGCGCTCGTTGTTTGGCGGCAGTGATACATGGTGCCTTGCCCACGACGCAAGAGCCATC
Organism: Oleiagrimonas sp.; assembly: GCF_027858935.1. Taxonomy (GTDB): domain Bacteria; phylum Pseudomonadota; class Gammaproteobacteria; order Xanthomonadales; family Rhodanobacteraceae; genus Oleiagrimonas. The sequence continues at coordinate 1,195 of NZ_JAQIBU010000102.1, forward strand.
CTTGAGAAACCACAAGAACGGTGCAGGGGACAATGCCTACACATTGTGCCTGTCACCTTTGATTCAAGTGCTCGATAGAGTGAGGTCTCCGACCGACGGTTACCGGCCCCTTTGAGCCGGTCGCGAACGGCTGTATTGGGCAAACGAAAAGTGCAATCTGACTCGATGTCTCGGTCAGCCCAGCAACAGCGTAAGCTTGCCCGCCGGCGAGACAGCGCAAATGTAGAACTTCCTGGCATGCTTCAGTCGGCCAGGCGCCGAAGCCACACTTGATTCCCGCCACCCCCTCTACGGGCCGGCGAAATGGTGGCACCTTTTTTATCCGTCAGAGCAAGCGCTCGCCGGCGGCGGTGGCTGCCCGCAAGCGGGCCTCTCCCTTCTGCGCGGCGCCTTGCAGCTCATGGAACGCAGCAATCTGTGCCGGGTTCGGTCCCTGGTAATCAAGGCCGATGCTCGATTGCAGGTAAGCCAGGAAACTGCGCAGCCGCATGTTGTGCAGCACGTCGCCTTCGCTCGAGCGGACATCAAGCTGCGCCACCGCATGGATCGCGTCATGCAAATCCTTGATCGCGGGGGCGGCAGCGGATGCGTCGATCGTGTGCGCCGCGACCGCCTTGACCAGGCGTTGACGCAGCAGGATGGCCGCGTTGATGTCCTTGTCGAGGACGTCGATGCTGTTATGCAGGGACAGCTCCAGCGCGAGGTTCTGCTTCAGGATCGCCGGCGTGGTGTGCAACCGCGGATCGAGTTTCACCTCGAAGGGTTGCCGGTAGGTCTGTTTGCCATAGCGCAGGACGACCGTGTAGTGGCCCGGATTCACCAGCGGTCCGCGGCTCTTGCCCACCATGCCGTCGGCGTCCTCAGGCGGCTCCCAGCCGATCACGTCTGTGGCGTCGGCGTAGCGCAGGTTCCACTGAATGCGGTTCACGCCCGGCTCCACCGCTGTTTTCTTCTTTTCGGCGATCCGTTTCGCCTGCGAAGGCAGCAGGTTGTCCTTCACCGTGGCGGGCAGCTTCTTCGCGTGCTTGTTCTTCAGGTGCAGGGTGTAGTGCTGGATTTGCTTGCCCTGCGCATCCAGGAACGTCAGGCTCGCAGGTGTCTTGCCGTCGTACTTCGCGGGCAGGTGGAAAAACACGGTCGCGCCGAACGGCGCATTGGTACCGACTGGCTGACGATACTTGGCGTGGGCGCTCTGGCCATAGGCATGCGTCAGCCAGGCCGTCTGGGGGGCGTACAGGGAAACCGCGTCGACAGCCGGTTGCGCCTGGTGCGCCAGCTGCTCGAGCAGCGCGAGATTACCCAGGATCCAGAACGAGCGGCCGTGGGTCGCCGCCACGACCTCTCCCTCGCGCGTGTCGATGGCGAGGTCGCGCACCTGCACGTGCGGCAGCTTGGCGGCAAGCGGGTTCCAGTCCGTACCACCGTCGAGACTGACATACACGGTGTTCCCGGTACCCAGGAACAGCAGGGAAGCCTCATTCGGATCCTGTTTCACCGTGAACACGTACTGGTCATCCGGCAGGCCATGGGTCATGACCACCCAATGCCGGCCGTAGTCCGTGGTCTTGAACACGTACGGATGATAGTCATCCCACATGTATCGGGAAGCGGTGAGGTAGGCCGTGCCCGCGGCGAAGTGCGACGGTTCGATCGAGGTGATCGTCGCCCACTGCTTCAGCTGCGGTGGGGTGACCAGGCTCCAATGTTCGCCGCCGTCGACCGTCACATGCACGAGTCCGTCCTGCGAGCCCGCCCAGATCACCTTCTTCTCCACCTGGGACACGGAGAGCGCGGAAATATCCGGGAAGACTTCGGCGGC
>NZ_JAQIBU010000064.1 GCF_027858935.1 Oleiagrimonas sp.
CAGCCCAAGGCCGATCAGACCTACAAGATCGTGTTTACCCTGACCAAGGCACCGAAGGCGCCGAACAAGGTCAACAGCGCGCTCGATCACGTGGCGCGCACCGTCAACATCTTCGTGGCAGCCGGCGTCCCGCTGGACCACCTGAAGATCGTTGCCGTGGCGGCCGGACCCGGCACGGAGCTGGTGCTGGACAATGCCCACTACAAGGCCAAGTATGGCGTCGACAATCCCAACCTCGACCTGATCAAGCAGTTGCATGATGCCGGCGTCAACGTCTCGGTCTGCGCGCAGGCCATGGGTGAACATCATCTCAAGTACAGCTGGAGGGCCAAGGACGTTTCGCTGTCCCTGTCGGCACTGAGCACCGTCATCACCCTGCAGCACGAAGGCTATGCTCTGGAGCCCATGTAAGCAGCGCAGCATCGCCCCTCCACATCAAGGAGCATGTCCATGACACGCAGCCTCTGCTTTGTCCTCGCCATCGCGCTGGCGTCGCTTTCGTCTCTTGCATGGGCCACACCGCAGGCGGTGGCTGGATCCGACAGCGGATCCAGCCCCCCGTTGGGTGTCTTTCCGCCCTGGTCGGGGGGGCGCAACAACGATGCACAGCACAAGGGACTGGAGTTCACCATCCCCCAGGTCGACAACCTGGCTGATTTTCACGGTCAGCCCGGCGCGGCCCGCCTGGTGCTGTACGTGGCAGGCAACTACTATTTTGCGATGGCGCCCCTGGTGCACGCTTTCGAGCGCAAGTATCCCGAGTACAAGGGCCGGATGTACTGGGAAACCATACCCCCGGGATTGTTACAGCGGCAGATGGAGGCCGGAGGCACCGTCACGGTGGGCAACATGACCTGGACCGCGCCGCCGGATGTCTACCTGGCTGGATTGGGCCGCGTTCGAAAAATGGTGGATTCCGGCAAGCTGCTGGCCCCGGTCACGCCCTTCGTGACCAATGACCTGGCGATCATGGTCCCCAAGGGAAATCCCGGCAACATCCGAAGCTTGACCGACCTGGCACGTCCCGGTCTGCGTCTGGCTATGCCCAATCCGGCCTTCGAGGGCATCGCCAAACGCATCCAGAAAGCACTGGTCAAGGCCGGTGGCGACGCTTTGCTGAAAGCTGTCTACACCACCAAGGTCAAGCAGGGCAGCACGGTGCTGACCCATATCCATCATCGCCAGACACCGTTGTGGATCATGCAGGGCAAGGTGCAGGGCGGCGTGACCTGGCAATCGGAGGCCCGCTTTCAGGAACGGGTCGGACATCCGATATCCCATGTGAATATCCCCGCCGATCAGAACGTGACCGCCATCTACGCGGGCGCCCTGGTTCGCGGCGCACCGCATCCCCGGGCAGGTCGCCGCTGGCTCGCCTTCATCCATTCGCCGACGGCGCTTTCGATCTTCGCGCGGTACGGGTTCAAACCGTACGCCCGCGGCGACCACAAGGACCCATAGCGCATGAGGATATTCTGCCGGAGCGCTTCATTCCTCGGTGTTGCCGCCCTGACGGCCGCTCTGCTGTGTGCATCCCCGAGTCGGGCCGATGCTGCCGCACACCCATCCGCCGCTGCCATCGCACAGGCCGGAAACGGGCATGGCGCCGCGCCCTGCATGGCCTGCCACGGGTCCAGGGGTGGGGGGCAGGTCAGCAGCGGCTTTCCGCGACTGGCCGGACTGAACCAGGCCTACCTGCTGAAACAGCTCAACGACTATGCGTCGGGTGCGCGCGACAACACCATCATGACGCCCGTGGCCAGGACCCTGACGGCGACTGAACGCGAGGCACTGGCAAAGTACTACAGCGTCATGCCGGTGCCGGCCGCGGTCATCAAGGCCGGCGCGAACCCCTCCGGCGCGGATGCTCCCGGCGGGCAGCTCGCGTTGCGCGGACGCTGGAGCAAGCAGGTGCCCGCCTGCGTGCAGTGTCATGGGCCGCACGGCATGGGCGTGGGTCAGCATTTCCCACCGTTGGCCGGACAGTCGGCGGCCTATATCGCCTCGCAGCTGCAGGCATGGCAGAACGGCACGCGCCACAATGATCCACTGCAGTTGATGCAGCATGTGGCCTCGGCGCTGGACAGCGCCGACATCAAGCAGGTTTCGGCCTGGTTCGCCACACAGCCTGTGGGCGCCATAAAGGGGACGCCATGACATCCGTAGCCCACATCACGCTGCGCCTGGGCTTCGCCTGCGGCGGCCTGTTCGCCCTGGCGGCCTGCTCGGGATCCGGGGCACCGTCATCCGCATCCGCTTCGGCCGCGACCACACCGAAAGCGGTTACGGCAGCCGCCATGCCACCCGCTGCGGCGTCTGCCAACAAGCCATCCCCGTTCCGTCCACCACCGGATTCGGCCATACCCGACAACGCTTTTGGCGCCATGGTGCGCAAGGGCGAAGCCATCTTCAACGATACCCAGCATCATGCGGCCGCCTATGTCGGCAACGGACTCAACTGCACCAATTGCCACATCAACGGCGGGCGTCAGGCGAATTCGGCGCCGCTGTGGGCCGCCTGGGTCAACTATCCGGCCTACCGCAAGAAGAACGGCCACGTGAACAGCTATGGCGAACGTATCCAGGGCTGCTTCAAGTACAGCATGAACGGCAAGCCGCCGCCGCTGGACAGCGAGGTGATGGTGGCGCTGGAAAGCTATAGTTTCTGGCTGGCCACCGGGGCGCCGACGGGAACTTCGCTGCCCGGACGCGGTTACCCGAAGAAGGGTTTCAAGCCGCCGCAACCGCCCGATTATGCACGCGGCGAAAAGGTCTTCACCAGCCATTGCGCCCTGTGCCACGGAGCCAACGGCCAGGGCCAGCGCGTGGCCGGCACGGTCGTGTTTCCGGCCCTGTGGGGATCGCAGTCCTTCAACTGGGGCGCGGGCATGCACAAGCTGGACAATGCCGCAGCGTTCATCAAGTACAACATGCCGCTGGGGCGCGCGGGCACCTTGAGCGACCAGGATGCATGGGACGTGGCGATGTACATGGACGCCCATGAGCGTCCACAGGATCCGCGTTACACCGGCAACCTCGCCGAAACCCGCAAGAAGTTCCACGACTCCTCCATGTCGCTGTACGGCACCCGAGTCAACGGCAAGCTGCTCGGGGAGCATCCTGCCCAGCCTTGAATCGCGTAATGCCGTGAACATGGACCATCGCGGACTCGCAGCATCCGTGGTGACTCTGTAGAATGGCCTTTTACCAGCAAGGGCGGTTGTACATGACCCCTCTGATCTTCGTCACAGGCGGTGTGGTGTCCTCGTTGGGTAAGGGCATTGCGGCATCGTCCCTGGCCGCCATTCTTGAAGCCCGCGGTCTCAACGTCACACTGATGAAGCTCGATCCCTACATCAACGTGGATCCGGGCACCATGAGTCCGTTCCAGCACGGTGAGGTCTACGTCACCGACGATGGTGCAGAGACCGACCTTGATCTGGGCCATTACGAGCGTTTCGTACGCACGCGCCTGACCGGCCGAAATTCGATCACCACCGGCAAGATCTACGAGAACGTGATCCGCAAGGAGCGCCGCGGCGACTACCTTGGCGCCACCGTGCAGGTCATTCCGCACATCACCGACCAGATCAAGCACGCCATTTACGAAGCCACCCGCGGCCACGACGTGGCGCTGGTTGAGATCGGCGGCACGGTGGGCGACATCGAGTCGCTGCCGTTCCTGGAGGCGATTCGCCAGTTGCGTATCGAGCATGGGCCCGAGAAGTGCCTGTTCATGCA
>NZ_JAQIBU010000226.1 GCF_027858935.1 Oleiagrimonas sp.
GCGCACCAGCCCGGATCGCCAATATGGATGGCCACGCCGCTGGGGACAAGAGCAGTCTCGCCTGGCGCAAGGGTCAGCGGTTCTTCGACCGCGGCCCGAAGGTCCATGCCGGCGCTGCCGTCGGTTGCATAGGCGGGCAGGGCGATGTCCTCGCCCATGCGGGGATCCAGGATTTTGAGCTCGACGTCGATCATCTGGGGTCACGCTTTCCTTTGGCATGAAAAAGCTCGGCCACCACGCGCATCAGCTCCTGCGCCAGGGCTTCCTTGCTGCTGCGTGGCAACTGGGCCCGCCCCTCCGGCCAAAGCAGCGTAAGCGCATTGTCCTCGGTTTCGAACCCCAAGCCACCACCGACACGGTTGGCCGCGATCAGGTCCAGCTTCTTGCGTTCGAGCTTGTCGCGCGCGTATCCCTCGACGTTCTCTGTCTCGGCAGCGAATCCGACCAGAAAAGGCGGCCGGTCCCCCGCCGCGAGCGTGGCGAGAATATCCGGATTCTCGATCATGTGCAGATGCAGCGGCTGGCCACTTTCCTTCTTGAGCTTTTGCCCGGCCACCTGCTCGGGACGGTAGTCGCCGACCGCGGCCGCCGCCACATAGATGTCGCAGTTCGTGGATTCGGCCAGCACGACATCGGACATTTGCCGGGCCGTTCGCACATCGATACGCCGGGCCACGCCGGCGGGGGTGTCAAGGCACACCGGCCCGGCAATCAGGCAGACCTCGGCACCGGCAGCAGCTGCCGCCGCAGCTGTCGCAAAGCCCATTCGTCCGGAACTGCGATTGCCGACAAAGCGCACCGGATCGATGTCCTCGTATGTCGGACCCGCGCTGACCAGCACGCGCAGACCCTCAAGCGGACCGCCACCAAAGCTGGCCGCCAATGCCTCCCGCAACTCGGTCGGCTCCAGCATGCGACCTTCACCCACTTCACCGCAGGCCTGGTCGCCACTCCCGGGGCCGTGCAGCTTTACGCCACGTTCGGCGAGCATCCTCACGTTGGCCTGTACGGCAGGATGGGCCCACATCTGCCGGTTCATGGCAGGAGCCAGATGCAACGGTGCGGCACTGGCCAGGCAAAGCGTACTGAGCAGGTCATCGGCGTGCCCGTGCGCCAGGCGCGCAATGAGGTCGGCCGACGCCGGAGCCACCAGGATCCGTTCAGCCCATCGGGCCAGCTCGATATGGCCCATGGCCGCCTCGGCCTGTTCGTCCCACAGGCTGCTACGCACCGGTTGTCCGGACAGGGCCTGAAAGGTGGTTGCGGTGACAAAACGGGCCGCGCCCGCAGTCATGACCACGCGCACCTGCGCATCCGCCTCACGCAGACGGCGAACCAGTTCGCATGCCTTGTAGGCCGCGATGCCTCCGGACACGCCGAGCAGAATGCGACGTCGAGCCAGACTCATGTGGGAACTCGCTGACAGCCAAGCAAGCCCTTAGCTTACCGGATTCCGCAACCCACGCCGCTGCCCGGTTTGCGAATGCGCGTGCAGGATTGAAACGTTGCCCTTTTGTGAGGTTTCATCATGGCCATCCGCGACTGGCCCGACCACGAACGACCCCGTGAACGCCTGCTTGCGCACGGAGCCAAGGCGCTCAGCGATGCCGAGCTTCTCGCCGTCCTCCTGGGCAGCGGCTTGCGCGGCAAGGATGCGGTAACGCTCGGTCGCGAACTGGTGGCTGCAAGCGGTAGTCTCGGCGCCCTGCTCGGTCATCCTGAGGCCTCGCCCCTGCCCGGCCTCGGTCCGGCCCGCAAGGCGCGTCTTTGCGCGGCAGTGGAGCTGGCGAGGCGGGCACTTGCAGAAGACCTCGCACGCGGGACCCCCCTCACCAGTCCCCAGGACAGCGCCGCCTACCTCAAGGCGCAACTGCAGCATTTGCCGCACGAGGTCTTCGCGTGCCTGTATCTGGACAACCGTCATCGCGTGCTGGGCTTCGAGGAACTCTTCCGCGGCACCATCGATGGTGCCAGCGTGCATCCGCGCGAGGTGGTTCGCGCCTGCCTGCGTCACAATGCGGCGGCCGTGATCTTTGCCCACAACCATCCCTCCGGCGTTGCCGAACCCAGCCAGGCCGACCGCTCGATCACGCTCGAACTGCGTGATGCCCTGCGGCTGATCGGCGTGCGCGTGCTGGATCACCTGGTCGTCGGCAGCGGTGTTCCTGTATCCATGGCCGCGCGCGGACTGATCTGATCCAGCGTGTTTCCCGGGCACAAAAAAAGCGCGGCCAAAGGCCGCGCTTTACTTGTTGTCGCTACACCCTCGCCGGGGGGCGACGAACACTGGCGGCATAGCGGGGGAGCGCACTTCCAACCAGTGTCTGGGCCCCTTCAGCATCTGCGCACATCCGGAGTCGCGCGACGTATGAAGGAACTGGATGAATTATGCGTATCGTTCGTGACTGGCAGATGACAAGGCCAGGACTGTTCTTGCGCAGACACTCCAAACCGAACTTATACACAATTTCATAAAACTGTCACTTAGCCTTTAAAGCTCATTTTATGGTCGCGATTATCATCGTAAATTATTGTAATATATGAATTTCCATTGCCGAACCGCAGGTGAACCAGGATTCAGGACCTGGACCCCGGCCAAGGCACTCACAGTGCCCACAGACTTATCCACAGCCTTGGCGCGCACCTTGAAAGCTTCGGGAATCTCCAGTCATGACACACACTTGGCGATTTCCGTGGTTGCCGCGGGCTGATAGCATGTGCGGCTCCGAATCTATGACGCCTCCCCGTGAAACAGTTGCTTCATGACCTGGTGCTGCAAGGCCTTCATGCCCTGCAGAACGATGCCAGCCTGCCCGCCGACCTTGAGCTCCCCGCGTTTGTGATCGAACGCGCGCGCAATCGTGAGCACGGGGATTTCGCCACCAACGTGGCCATGCTGCTGGCGCGCCCTGCACGGCGCAACCCGCGAGAGCTGGCCCAGATTCTGGTATCCGCGCTGGCGGACAGTACCCTGGTCGATCGTGTCGAGATCGCGGGGCCCGGCTTCATCAACTTCTTCATGAGCCCGGCGGCATATCACGCCGAGGTCGAGCGGGTGTTGGACCTCGGCGCACGCTACGGCCGCAACGACAGTGGCAAAGGACATGTGGCCGGGATCGAATTCGTCTCCGCGAACCCGACCGGACCCCTGCACGTGGGCCACGGCCGCAATGCAGCGCTGGGCGACTGTATCTGTCGCTTGCTGGAAGCCTCCGGCTGGAACGTCAAGCGCGAGTTCTACTACAACGATGCCGGGGTCCAGATCCAGAACCTGGCCATCTCCGTCCAGGCCCGCGCACGCGGCCTGTCGCCCGAGGATGCCGGATGGCCGGCGGATGGTTACCGTGGCGACTACATTTGCGACGTGGCACGCGCCTATCTGGCCTGCGAATCGGTGTCCGCCGACGACCGCACCGTCACCGCCGTCGCCGATCCCGAGAACCTGGACGCGATCCGCGACTTCGCGGTGGCCTACCTGCGCCACGAGCAGGACCTGGATCTGAAAGCCTTCGGGGTGCACTTCGATGTCTATTTCCTGGAGTCCTCGCTGTACGCGGACGGCAAGGTCGAGGAGACCGTCGAAACGCTGATCGAACACGGCCATACCTACAAGTATGGGGGCGCGTTATGGCTCAGGACCTCGGACTACGGTGACGACAAGGACCGCGTGATGCGCAAGTCCGACGGCACCTACACTTATTTCGTGCCTGACGTGGCCTACCACCTCTCCAAGTGGCAGCGTGGCTACGAGCGCGCGCACACGGTGCTCGGCGCGGACCATCACGGTTCACTGGCGCGCGTGCATGCAGGCCTGCAGGCGCTGAACATCGGCATCCCTGAAGGGTGGCCCGTATATGTGCTCTACCAGATGGTCACCGTGATGCGCGGCGGCGAGGAGGTGAAGATCTCCAAGCGTGCAGGCAGCTACGTGACCCTGCGCGAGCTGATCGACGAGGTTGGACGCGACGCCACGCGCTATTTCCTGATCGCTCGCAAGGGCGACTCGCAGCTGGTGTTCGACATCGACCTGGCACGCTCGCAGACCAACGACAACCCGGTCTACTACATCCAGTACGCGCACGCCCGCGTGTGCAGCGTGCTGCGCCAGCTGCAGGAAAAGGGCCTGGACTTCGACATCGAGCTCGGCCGCCGCAACCTGGCACGACTGGACAATGAACATGAGCAGGTGCTCATGACCGAGCTGTCACGCTACCCTGAGATCATCGAGTCGGCGGCCGCGAGCCTGGAGCCGCATCTGCTGGCAGGATGGCTGCGCGAACTGGCGCAGGCGTTCCACACCTACTACAACTCACACCAGTTCCTGGTCGAAGACGACGATCTGCGCCACGCACGACTGACCCTGGTCACGGCCACGCGTCAGGTGCTGGCAAACGGACTGGAACTTTTGGGCCTGACGGCCCCGGAGAGCATGTAAATGGCAACGCGCAAGGGCAAACAGGCCGTTCGCAACGGCGGGTTCCCGGCCTGGGGCTGGGTACTGATCGGACTGATTCTGGGAGCCATCCTCATGGCCATGGCCACCCGTGGCGGCTGGATTCCGATGAGCCGCAAACACAACGGCCCGCAGGCCAACCCCGACACCAGCGTGCCGAGCAACAGCGAGCCCGGCGTCGCCGACCAGCCCGG
>NZ_JAQIBU010000082.1 GCF_027858935.1 Oleiagrimonas sp.
GGGTCAGGGTGTAACTGAAACCGCCATTGTGGAACAGGCGAAGCGCCGCATCCACGATTGCACGTGGGCGCGCGCCGTATTGCATTCGCCATTTTCGTGCCAGTGCGTGAGCCTTCGGATCAAAGCCCCTGGGCAACAGCAGGGCGCGCTGCCGTGTGGCGGCATCCAGCTCGGGCTGCAGGACATGCACGGTACTTGAGCGCATGTGGTAAGTGCGCCCGTCCTTGATCCGGTTGTGGCTGATCAGGGTGCGAGCCGAGGTGAAATGCGCACCCCCGGGTGGTTCCAGCGGTGTATCCAGTGCAAACAGCCAGTGTCGATGGGTGGGCTGCAGGCTGATGGTGTAGCTGTAGATTCCACCCTTGGCCTGCAGGGACTCCACCGGAGCGCGCATGCGAGCCGGTGTGTCGGCGTGGGCATCCGAAGCCGTGGTCCAGGTGCGTCCGTCAAACCGCCACAGCACGGGGCCGCGGAAGTAGCGCTGTATGCGCGGCGGACGCGGTCCGTCGAAGCTGACACGAAAGGCGGGCGTGTCGTCGACCAGCAACTGGGTGAAATCACCCGGGGACATGCTTCCGGATATGCCGGTGCGTGCTGGACCATCCGAGGGTGCGCCCCACAGTGGTGTGCTCAGGCGAGGCACGAACAGGAACGCAATCAGCGCCAACGGTACCGCCCACAACGCCATCCGCAGCGCTGCGCCAGCCTGCATGCGCCATGAGGCATTCATCGATTGCGCCGGTTCCAGGGCGCTCAGCGTGGCCAGGGCCGGCAGCAGCCCCACGGCGACCAGCAGCGTCGGCAAGAGGGTCTGGCTGAACAGCAGTGCGCTCATCAATGCGAAACACGCAAAGGCCACCCCGACGCGCGCATCGCGGCTGCGTTCGGCTTCCAGTAGTTTCAGTACCAGCATCCCGACGACCAGCGCACTTCCAGGTTCCTGCCCGAAAAGGCTGCCGTAATGGGCAATCAGGACCAGCGGCAGCGCCACGGTCAACGGCAATCGCAGCAGCCACGACACCCGGCCACCACGGTATCGCCGCTGTGCCCATCGACCGGCCAGCAGGATCGCCAGTGCGGCCGTCAGCCAAGCCGGCAGATGGGACGCATGCACGGCCAGCACCACGCCCATGGTCATGCACAGCAGGTCGAAGGCATGCCGGTCGAGCCGGCTGTCCGCATGCCTGTGACGGCTGCGCCTGCCGATCATGGCAGCAGCGCCAGAGCTGCCATGCAGCGGTGATAGTGCTCGCTGCCGCCGGCCGGTCCGAGCGTGGACGAAGGCAGGTGCAGGGTCCAGCGGAGCCCCTGTGCGTGGGCCTCCACGATCCATCGCGCCAGGCGTGCAATGCGCTGTTCATGGTCAAGCCCGTGGAGCACGCTCCAGTCCAGCATATGCGCATCATGCAGCGCGGGGCGATCCATTTCGCGCACCAGCAAATCGTGATGACGCGCGCTCAGCTTCCAGGCAATGTGCTTGATCGGGTCACCGGCGCGGTATTCGCGCAGGCCCGCGAGTTCCTCGCCTTCGCGGGCGTCGCGTTGGTGAGCGTCATCGGCGCCGCGGGCCGGAGGGCCGGACTTCTCCGGTGCCGGGTAGACCAGGATGGCGACCTCCGGATGCAACCAGCTCCAGGCCCGGAACAGGCCGAATGGCCAACTGGTCCATATGCGCAGTCGCGGCAAGGGCATCCATCCACGCGCTTGCGTGGGGACCTGCAGTTCGGTGAGGCTGGATGTCTGCGGTATGACACGGGTATGCGTGGCACCGCCGTAACCGTCCAGCCGCAGCGCGGACCGCGCACGGCCGGCGGCGTCCATCTCCAGACGCACGTTTGCCATGTCGCCGGCGGTCACCGGTTCGGCACGGACCGACAGCAGGCGCAGACCATCGAGGTTGCGGAACGCCACCAGCATGCTGTTCGCGGCCACGCCGCCGAGCAGGCAGGTCAGGAGCAGCGCGGAATTGTTGGCGTAGTTGAGTGCCCCGACCAGCATGACCATCAGCACCACGGCGAAACCGATACCAAATCCGGTCGGCAGGATATAGATGCGCTTGCGGCCCAGTTCCACGGGCAGCGCTTCGGGTGTTTTCATGCGGGTCAATGCGGGCAGGCGGCGTTCGGCCCATTGGCGCAGGCGACCGGCCATGCGGGCATCGTCAGGTGCGCCGTTGGTCATTCCACCGCAACCTCGTCCAGCAAGGCTCGTGCAAGGTTCTCGCGACTGTTGCCTTTGCCCGGCACGATGCGATGCGCGGTCACAGAAACGAACAAGGCCTGCAGATCTTCCGGGATCACGAACCCGCGTCCATCGAGCAGCGCCCAGGCGCGGGCGCCGGAAAGCAGTGCCAGGCCGGCACGCGGCGACAAGCCGACGCGGATGTCGGGGTGGCGACGACTGGCAGCCAGCAGGCGCTGCAGGTAGTCGAGCAGGGCAGGACTTGCGGTGATGCTCTGCGAGGCTGCATGCAGGCGGGTCAGGCATGCAGCATCCAGTTGCGGCGACAGGCGGGCCAGCAGGTCGCGGCGATCCTCACCGGCCAGCAATGCACGTTCGGCCTTCGCGTCGGGATAGTCCAGGCTGAGACGCAACATGAAGCGATCCAGCTGCGAATCGGGCAGCGGGAAGGTGCCGGCCAGATCCAGCGGGTTCTGAGTGGCGACCACGAAGAACGGTTTTGTCAGTGGGTGGGTGCGGCCATCGATCGTGACCTGGCCCTCGGCCATCGCCTCCAGCAGCGCACTCTGGGTCTTGGGCGTGGCGCGATTGATCTCGTCGGCCAGCAGCAACTGGGTAAAGATCGGGCCGGGATGGAATCGGAATTCGCCCGTCTCGCGTTCGTAGACGCTGACGCCGATAATGTCCGACGGAAGAAGATCACTGGTGAACTGGATGCGTTGGAATGCGAGGTCGAAGGTGGCGGCGAGTGCGTGGGCGAGCGTGGTTTTCCCTACGCCGGGCACATCCTCGATAAGCAGGTGGCCTCCGGCCACGATGCCGGCCACGGCAAGCCGGACCTGCTGTGGCTTGCCCAGCAGCACGCCATTGATCTGCGCCATGGCGGCGCGCAAAGCTTCGCTGTCGAGTTGGTGCGAAGGGTGGGGCGCGTTCGGATCCATCAGTCCTGTTCCTTGCGGCACATGGGCAACCGGGAGGGTAACCCGTGCGCGATGAAGCCAGTGTAGCGAGCGGCACGGCGCGCTGGCGAGCCGCATTCTTGAGCGGGTTTGCAGTTTCGACGCTCTTCAAGATATGGATTGCCGCGACGCTTTCACCTTTTGTGGACGAGGCCTTCTACTGGCAGGAGAGCAGGCATCTGGCCTGGGGCTACAGCGACCTGCCGCCGCTCACGGCATGGTTGATCCGTTCAGGGGAATCGCTGGCGGGCCATGGCCTGCTGGGCATGCGCTGGCCATTCCTGCTGATCGGGGCGATGTTGCCCTGGCTGGTGGTCGAGTTTGCGCGCAGGTCGTTCGGTGCCCGGGTCGGCTGGCAGGCCGGACTGTGGTGCCTGGCACTGCCGCTGGCTGGAACGCTGGGCGTGCTGGCATTGCCGGATGTCCCGCTGACGGTCGCGATCATGCTTGCGGTGCTGGCGCTGGATAGTGCCTTGCGCCGGCAGCGGATGCGTGACTGGATCCTGCTGGGCGTGGCCCTAGCAGTGGCATGGATGACGCATTATCGCGCGGCCATGGTCATGCTTGCGGGCCTGATCCTGCTGTTGGCCACCTCCCGCGGACGGGCGCAGTGGCGAAAACCCGGACTCTGGTTGGCCCTGGGTATCGCCGCGATCGGCCTGCTGCCGATCATGGTTTCCAACCTGCATCAGCATGGCGCCGGAATCGAATTCCAGCTGGTGCAGCGCAACCCCTGGCGGTTTCATGCCGATGCCCTGGTACAGCCTTTGGAGCAGGCGCTGGCGTGCTCGCCGTTGCTGTACCTGCTGCTGCTCTGGGCCGCGTGGAAGAGTCTGCGGCGGATGGAGGGCCCTTGCGCCTGCTGGGATGTGATCGCGATCACCGCCGCGACTTTCCTTGGCGGCTATTTCCTGTTCGGGCTGTTTGCCGACGATACGCATTTTCGCGCGCACTGGCCGCTCCCCGGGTATCTGCCGCTGCTTGCGGCATTGCCCGTGCTGCTGGCTGAAAGCGGTTGGCACCGGTGGGTGCAACGTGCGGTTGTCTGGAGTGCTGCGTCCCTGGCCGTGCTTCTGCAACTGTGCATTTTTGCCTGGTTGGCCATGGCCGCGATACCGGGGCAGTCGTCGCGACTGATCGGGTTCAAGGCCTATCCGTCGCATTTTGTCGGTTGGCGGGCAGGCGCCAACATGGCCCGGCAGCTGTTGCGTGCATCACCGCCGGCCACCGTGCTGGTGGCCGACAACTTCATGTTTGCATCCGAACTTGCGTTCCAGCTTGATGGCCGGCGTCCGGTCTACGTGCTGGA
>NZ_JAQIBU010000016.1 GCF_027858935.1 Oleiagrimonas sp.
CCGAATCACCCGCCCCAGCCGAAAGCAGCCCGGGCACTCGTTAGAATCAACGCATGCACTCGCGATCCCTACGATTTATGCTGGCGCTGCTGGTGGGCGCATCGGTCCTGCTGCAGGGCTGTGCGGTTACGCGTGTGCATGTGCGGCAGGCCCAGGCCATCATCACCGCCAGCCAGCAGACCACGACCGATTGCACGCGCACCGACCACTGCGCCACCCCCTCGCCGCTGATGGCGGCAGCCGACAATGCCATGCGCCTGTCGACGCCCCAAAAGCCGGTGCACGTGGTCACCCTGCTCAACAATGGCGAGGCGGCACTGGCGGCGCGCATCAACCTGATCCGTGCCGCGCAGCACAGCATCGATGTGCAGACGTACATCTGGCAACCGGACGATGTCGGCAAACTGATACTGGACGAGCTGGTGCGTGCGGCCCAGCGCGGCGTGCACGTGCGTATCATCGCCGACCAATTGTTCTCCTTCTCCAATACCCAGATGTTGGCGCGACTGGCGCGACTGGACAACGACTTCCAGCTGCGCCTCTACAATCCAACCTTTGGACACTCCAAGACCCCGCCGCTGGAATTTGCGGCCGGCATACTGTGCTGCTTCTTCCAGTTCAACCAACGCATGCACAACAAGCTGCTGCTGGTCGATGACAGCATCGGCATCACCGGCGGGCGCAATATCCAGAACCGGTACTTCGGCTGGGACCCGCATTTCAACTACATCGACCGCGACGTTCTGGTGGGCGGACCGGCCGCCCGGGACATGGCCATCAGCTTCTCTCGCTTCTGGAACAACAAGCGCACCACGTCCATGAGCCGGCTGAGCGATGTCAACTCCATCCTGCGCCAGACCGGGGTCAAACCTGTGCACTGGACCGAACCGGACTACACCGATCCTGTGCGCGTGGCACGCGTGCGTGCGCAGGCCGAAAATCCCAACTGGCTTGGCCAACATATCCTCGACCACACGCTGCGCGTGGGTGCGGTGGATTACTACTCGGACCGTCCGGCCAAGACCGACAACCCCGACCGCAAGCGGGACGAACAGCTGACCCGACACATCATGAGCATGCTGTCGGACACACGACACCAGATCGTGCTGCAAACGCCTTATCTGGTACTGAGCAGCCGAGCACGCAGGATTTTCCTGAAGCTGCACAAGGACCATCCGGCCCCGTGCATCATCGTGTCGACCAATTCGCTGGCCTCGACCGACGCCTTTGCGGTGTACGCGATGTCCTACAAGCACCGCAAGCGTTATCTCAAGGACTACGGCTTCGAGATCCACGAACTGAAACCGCATCCCGGCGACCCGCCCGAAGTCAATACACCCGCCGAGGACAACATTCCGGTCGCCGTCTCGCCCGAAAAACGCAGCAAGATGCGCCGCAGCCGGCGCCGGAACAGCCCGGCCCCACTGATCAACGCGGGCATGCGCTTTGGCCTGCACGCCAAGTCGATCGTGGTCGACGGTGCATTCTCGATGGTCGGATCGCACAATTTCGATCCACGCTCGGACCACTACAACACCGAGGCCGGCGTGATCATCTACGACCCGCGTTTCGCCGACCAGCTGCGCAAGGCCATCCTGCGCGATACACAGCCGCAAAATGCCTGGACCATCGCGCCGCGCCAGCCCAAGGTACCGGTACTGACCTACCTCAACCAGGCGATCGGTACTGTTTCCGAGCACCTGCCGTTCTTCGATTTCTGGCCGTTCCGCTATGGCACCGATTACGCCCTCAATCCAGGATGCAAACCGCTACGGCCTACGGATCCGAAGTTCCACCAGTGCTACACGCCGGTCGGCGACTTCCCCGAAGTCGCCATGCCGTTCAAGAGCATCTACACGCGCATGATCACCGCGTTCGGTGTGGGCTTGAGCGGCATTCTCTGAGGTTACGGAGGCTTTGCGATGAGCGGGCGAGCGTTTACAGGCATGCCTGCATGCGCGTTTCTCTGTCACGTTCCCTGCGAAAATGTTGGCCTGCGGCGCCCCTTCCCCGCCTCTGTGTTAAAAGCAGGCGAAGGTTTTTGCATTGCGTCGGCGTCACGCTGCATTGCGCCACCTCCCACTGCGTGCAGTCGGGGATTGGATTGGGGTCAGGTCACGAAACGACCATGTCCAATGACGCGTTCGCCCGCCTGGACCGAACCCCGGACAACAATCTGCCGTTGAACCGGGGCTAACGCCCCTGCGGGTCGATGCGAAACCGGATCGGCAGGACCACGCTGCGCTGCGCATCCGCAGGCATGCGGAACTGCCAGCGTCTCGCGGCCACCAGGGCCGCGTGGTCCAGGTCTGGATCCCCGCTTGAATCGTTCACCTGCGCATCGGCGACATGACCGTGGACATCCAGCTGCGCGCGGATGCGCACCAGGCCACCACGCCCCTCGCGCAAGGCCTGGATCGGATATTTCGGCGGCGGCGAGAATACCGGCAGCGGTTCGGCCGCACGCGCTCTGGGCGTGATCCCGGCTTTGGATCCGTAGTGGATGGCATGCTTCAGCCCATGATGCGCTCGCGCTGGGACCCATGCGTGCCGAGGCGGGGCCCCGGGTCCCAGCGCGAGCGCATCATGGGCTGAAG
>NZ_JAQIBU010000101.1 GCF_027858935.1 Oleiagrimonas sp.
CCAGCCGACGGCACAGCAGCACGAACTCGCGGCAGACCTTGCGGATCGCCGCACCGTTGTCGCGGCGAAAGTCGGCAATCGTCTTGAAATCCGGCACCAGTTGACCCGTCAGCCACATCAACTCGACATTCCGCTGCGCTTCGCGTTCCAGACGCCGGCTTGACTGCACGCGGTTGAGATACCCGTACAGGTAGATCTTCAGTAGCGTGGCCGGATGATATCCCGGACGGCCGGTCGCCTGTGCAATCGCTCGGTCGAACCCCAGCGTCGTCAGGTTGAGCTGCTCGAAGAACGCGTCCACCACCCGCACCGGGTTGTCCTCGCCAACGTAATCTTCAAGCCGCTCGGGGAACAACACACTCTGCGAGCGATCCACCCCTTCTACAAATCGGCTCATCGGCTGGCCCTCGTCGATTCGACGCGCCAATTTTTATCCGATGGCGGAGTTTTCACACAGCCTGGGTCGTTTGCCGGCGGTTGCCCGACGATGGCCGTGCAATCTGCGACAGGCAGAGACCACCCGAAGGGGACATTGCAGTAACTGAGACTCACCCCGTTCTTTGAAGATAGACGCACTATGCCTCTTCATGTGGAAACACCCCTCGTCGAATCGCGCCCATTGAGCCTGTCGTCCGGATGCTCCGTGTGGCTCAAGCTCGACGCGCTACAGCCACCCGGCTCGTTCAAGATGCGCGGCGTCGGCCATGCCTGCGAAACTTACCGGGCACGCGGAGCGCGGCGGTTTGTTTCTTCCTCCGGTGGCAACGCGGGGCTGGCCGTGGCCTACGCGGGTCGCGTGCTGTCGGTGTCCGTCACCGTGGTGGTGCCGAAAACCACCACGGAAAGGGCGGTCGAGCTGCTGCGCCAGAAAAACGCCGAGGTTATCGTACACGGCGCGTCCTGGCAGGAAGCCAACGAGCTGGCGCAGTCGCTGGTGGGCGCATCGGATACATTCATCCATCCCTTTGACGGCCCCCTCCTGTGGCAGGTTCACGCGACGATGATCGATGAAGTAGCGCGATCCGGACTGAAGCCCGATGCCATCGTTCTGTCCGTCGGCGGCGGCGGACTCCTGTGCGGTGTCATGGAAGGCCTGCATCGACACGGGTGGGGCCAAGTGCCGGTGCTAGCCGTGGAAACGCAAGGGGCAGCTTCGTTCAATTCGGCGGTGAAGGCCGGGCGTCCTCAGTGTAACGCTGGATAACCTTGGCTTGCGCGCCATCTCCATTCGTGGATGATCAAGATAATAACCACGACATCCACCACGGTCAGCGCGCCAAGCAACAGCGTCGGTACCTGGGTAAGGCGATAGGACTGATAGCCGATGAAGAGCAGCAGAAACACCACCGCCGAAGGATAGGCCCAGCGCTTGTCACGCAGTAATCCGATCACCAGGCCGATCTTGATCACGCCGTGGCCAACGAGATAGAAGCCGGCAAAATAGTGGGCATGGACCGACAGTTTGCCTGCTAAATGCCGAAAATAGATGGCGATAAACCCATCCGGATTCTCGATCAAATCGGTGCCGATCAGCCAATGTACGGCGCGCACGATCTGGTCCTTGCTAACCAGCAGCAGCAGCGCGCCAGCCAGCACCTCCAGTGCTCCGTCCAAGCCCTTGAGCCACACACCAACATCAAAAGCCCAGCGAAAGAGGCGTTCTTTTTTTGTGTCCAATACGGAATTTCCTTGTAGGGGTGATTCACAGCGCCTGTCAGCGACGAGGCGCGTGTTGGTCATGGTTCTGGAACACCTAACTATTGAATATACGGACCCGTTGATCTGGTTATACATCTTGTGCCTGACTCCGCGAACGGTAGCACAACCCCATGACATAGAAAGAAATTCGCGGAGCATCGTCCGGCTAACACTAAGCGGTATAGCCGGACACAGCTGATGCTGGAAGTTGGCTTCTTCGCGCCGCCGCAAGCAGCAACCAAGCAACCTTCCTACGACTGCTGTTCGGCAACTTTGTGGAAGCCGCGAACGACAGCTCCTGGCGGCGGAAGCGGGCATTGGCGGCTCAACACATCAGGTGTCGGCCACCGCCCTGGGCATGCTGACCATCCACAACGGCTCTGCGACCCCTGGTTTAGCTGGCCCCTGCGTTGGCCGGCTGCCCCTTCGTCTCCGAAAAGGCAGCCGGCACCGGATTATTTCGCTGGTGAACTCTTGGTCGTCAGTGGCGGAAGGTTCGCCTTGCGAATGAGGGTGTTGAGCTGGGGAACGGCCTTGCTGCGGACCGTGTGCCAGGCGTCAAGCTGCTCGTTGATCTTGCCCGAAAGCTTCTTCCAGACCGCCTCTTCGGCCTGCGTGGGACGGCTCAGGGAGGCGCCGGTTTCGAAGGCCAGCGTGGCCAGCTTGCTGCGCAGGCGCACCGGATAATTGAGGGGGTCCTCGGAGGCATGCGACTGGGTCTGCATCAGCGTGCGCTCGATCGTGTCCAGGCGCGTGATGATGGACTTGGCCTCCTTCGCCGCTTCGGAACCCTTTTTCAGCCTCGGCTGGTAGGACGTCACCTGTTTGCGCAAGGTGCGCAGATCGAGCACGGACACGTTCACGCTGTCGAGCAGCGTATGCATCTGCTTGAGCAGCGCGAACTGCGCATCCAGGTCCGCCTGCGTGGCCGATGCGCGCGGGTCCTTGGCCACCTTGAAATGACGCGTGTAGCTCTTGCCCGCGACCGTCAGTGTCGCCGTGTAGGTGCCGGGCGGTACGCGCGGGCCGCGCATGGAGCCGTCCCAGACCACGCTGTCGTGGATGGGCTTGGCATCGGGCAGGCGCAGTTGCCAGACGAAGCGGTTCATGCCCGCCTTGGCCGGCACGACGCCCTTCTGTTTCACCTGCCTGGGCGGATAGAACTCCTTGCTTTCATGCACGGGCTTGCCCTGCGGTGTTTTCAGGTTCGAGAACGTGGCCAGCGTCTGACCCTTGGCATCGGCGAACCGCAGGCGGACCGTCTGTCCGGCCTTCGGCGCGTGCTTCAGTTCGTAGAACACCGTCACGCCGTTGGGTGGGTTCTCCCCCATGCCGTGCTTGTTGGCGTCGGCCGACCGTCCGCCGCCGGTGAGGTAGGCGGTTTGCGGGGTGAACAGGAAAGCGGGGCCCTCCACGGCCTTGTGTGAGAGTTCGCGCAAGGGCTGCAGATTGTCCAGCGCCCAGAAGGCGCGTCCATGCGTGGCCAGCACCAGCGCGTTGTATTTCGGCTGGATCGCCATGTCGCGAACGGCCGTGTGCGGCAGGTTCAGTTGCAGCGGCTGCCAGTGCGCGCCGCCGTTGAACGACACGAAAACGCCGTCGAGCGTGCCCGCGAAAAGCAGGTCCGCATCCTGGGTGTCCTGGCGCACGACGAAGCTGGACTGATCGTCCGGCAATCCGTTGGTGATGCGCGTCCAGTGGCGGCCGTAATCGGTCGTCTTGTAGAGGTAGGGCTTGTAGTCGTCCTGGCGATAGCGGCGTGCCGCGAGAAACGCCGTGCCGGGCTTGATCGGCGAGGGATCGATCATGCTGATCGTGGTCCACTTGGGCAAGCCGCCGGGCGTCACGTCCTGCCAGTGGGTGTTGCCGGCATGCTTGACCCAGACCCGGCCGTCATCCGTGCCGGCCCACAGAAGGCCGGCCTTGAGCGGCGATTCGGCGAGTGCGAATACCGTGTCGTAATACTCGACGGAGGTGTTGTCCTGCGTGATCGGGCCGCCCGACGACGCCAGGCGCTTGGCGTCGTTGCGCGTCAGGTCGGGGCTGATGGCCTGCCACGTCAGTCCGCCGTCGGTGGAGCGCATCACATATTGCGAGCCGACGTAGATGGTCTTGGGATCGTGCCTGGAGACCACGATCGGGTAGGTCCACTGGAAACGGTACTTGAGATCCCTGGCCGGATAGCCCATGGCGTTGTCGGGCCATGGATCGAGAAACGTGTTCTCCCCGCTACGGGTATTGAGGCGATTCAGTGCGCCATCGTAACCACCACCGTAGGTGATCCAGGGCTTGCCCGGGACGGGCACCACGAAACCACTTTCGCCGCCGGCCACGGCACGCCAGTCCTTGTCGCCAATGGCATTCCCGTTGGTGTTGCGGCTGGTGATCTCGAGCGTCGAATTGTCCTGCTGTGCCCCGTAGATATGGAACGGGAACTGGTTGTCCACCGCCACGTGGTACAGCTGCGCCGTCGGCTGGTTGTCTTCGCTCGACCAGGACTGTCCGCCGTTGTAGCTGACGGCGGCGCCACCGTCGTTGCTGACGATCATGATGTCGGGATGCTGCGGGTTGATCCACAGCGTGTGGTTGTCACCATGCGGCGTGGACATGGGCTTGAAGCTGCGCCCTGCGTCATTGGACTTGAACAACCCGGCCACCTGTGGCGCATAGACCCGGTCGGGGTTCTTCGGGTCGACGAAAATCTCGCTGAAATACCAGGCGCGCTGGGTCAGGTTGGATTTGTGATAGACGCGCTTCCATGTCGCCCCGGCGTCATCGGAGCGGAACAGCCCGCCAGTCTTGGCCTCGACCATCGCATACACGCGGTCCGGATCCGAAGCCGCCACGGCCACGCCGATCTTGCCGATCACGCCCTTGGGCATGCCGGGGTTATGGCTGAGATCGTGCCAATGGGCGCCGCCGTCCGTCGTCTTGTACAGGCCGCTGCCCTTGCCGCCGCTGGAGAAAGTCCAGGGGCGTCGTTCAACGCGCCACATGGCGGCGTAAAGAACACGCGGGTTGGTCGGGTCCATGACCAGATTGACGGCGCCGGTATGTGCGTTGCCAGCGAGAATCTTTTTCCAGTGCGCGCCGCCGTCGGTCGATTCGTAGACGCCGCGTTCGCTGTTGGGCCCGAACACATGTCCGAGGGCGGCGACATAGACGTGATCGGGGTTGTGCGGATCGACCACGATGCTGCCGATCACACGGCTATCGGCAAGACCGGCGTGCGTCCACGTCTTGCCGCCATCCGTGGATTTCCACACTCCGTTGCCCGTCGCCATGTTGCCGCGGGGGAACGGCTCACCGGTACCGGCATAAATGACATTGGGATCCGATGGCGCCACGGCCAGCGCGCCGATCGCTCCGGTGTTCATGCTGCCATCGGAGACGTTGTGCCAGTCGATGCCGCCGTCGGTCGTCTTCCAGACACCGCCATCGACGCCTCCGAAATAGAACGTTCGCGGTTTGCCGGTAACGCCGGCGACGGCCACCGAGCGTCCGCCACGGAAAGGTCCGACCAGGCGCCATGCCAGGGCATGCAGCGCATTCGCCGGGAACGTCTGCGCCGGAGCGGCGGCCAGGGGCATGGATACAACCAGCGACAGGGCGCATGCCGTGATGAACAAGCGAATGGAACGGGGGATAGTCAAGTTGGTCACCTCGATGATCTGCAATAGCTGGACGTGATGGGGTGAGCGTGGAGCAGGGCCCCAAGCTCCTCCATGGTACGGGTAACGGGCGAGTGCGCGACCGTGCCGTCATGCATATCCATGAACGTCCGGGAACCTGGCCTTGTGATCGAGGCTCCCGTCAGCGGGCGAAGAGCTGACCGCGGTCGGCGAAGGCCTTGAACTCCAGCGCGTTGCCGCTGGGGTCGAGCAGGAACATCGTGGCCTGTTCACCGGGTTGGCCCTGGAAACGCACGTGCGGCTCGATCACGAAGTCCACGCCCGCCGTGCGCAATCTTTCGGCCAGGTGTTCCCATTCGGCCATGTCCAGCACCACGCCGAAGTGCGGCACGGGCACGTCGTCGCCGTCGACCGGGTTGTGATGCGTGCGCGCGGCCTCGGGAGCAAGGTGCGCGACCACCTGGTGACCGAAAAAGTCGAAGTCCACCCATTGCTCCGAAGCGCGTCCTTCGTCGCAGCCCAGCAGATCGCCGTAAAACGCGCGTGCCTCGGACAGGGAGGTCACCGGGAAGGCGAGGTGGAAGGGAGCAAGCTCGGGCATGGACGACTCAGCGCGCGAAAGGGTAGGGGCACAGGAAGATCAGCCACAACGCTACCAGGATCAGGATGTACTTGGTCAGGCGGAAGCTGCGGGGATGGCGTTTCTTCCACGACTTGCCGCGTTGGCTGGCGCTGTGGTTGAGGGCGTACAGGCGGTTGATGATGCCGGTGCTGTCGCTTTCCTCATTGGGCGAGGCGGTGATCCGGCCCATGAAGGCACTGACGCGCTTGTTGATCGCGGTCATCGCGCGCGTGTGCAATGGGCGTTCGATGTCGGCAAAAAGGATCACCCTGGTCTGGTCGGTGCGGTTCTCGGCCCAGTGCACATAAGTCTCGTCGAACACGACATCCTGGCCATCGCGCCAGGCGTGGACCTGGCCGTCGACAAAAATCCGGCACTCGTCGGAGTTGGGCGTGATCAGGCCCAGGTGGTAGCGCAGCGAACCGGCGAACGGGTCGCGGTGCGGGTTGAGCTTGCCGCCCGGAGGCAGCAGCGCGAACATCGCCGCCTTCACGCCCGGGATCTGGCGCAGCAGTTCCACGGTTTTAGGGCACAGGGTTTCGGCGGAAGGCAATGGCTCGCCGTACCACTTCAGGTAGAAACGCTTCCAGCCCTGCTTGAAGAAGGAGTTGAAGCTGGCATCGTTCTTCTTTTCGGCCGCACGGATATACCCCTGGTCGAACAGGTGCGCGGCTTCCTCGCGGATCTGCTGCCAGTTGTCCTTGAGCAGGTCCATTTGTGGAAAGCCCGAGCGGTCCAGCAACGGCGTGGCCGGCACCGCGGAAAAGGCGTACATCAAGAGATTGTAGGGCGCGAAGATCGCCGAGTGATCGACCAGCTGGCGGTCGAAGCGCAGCCGCGCCTTGCCGCGAAGATGCACCGCCAGCACGCACAGCACCAGCAGGGCAAGGAGGATGAAAAGGATCAGGCGCGGCGTGAGCGGCATCGGGTTTCAGCAAGGTCGGGGCGATGGGCTATTTTACGCTCTCGCGGTGAAACGCGGGCAAGGCGCCAGCCAGGGCAGTAAACCCGCCAGGTCGTTCGGACTTCGGGAGCTTCCAGTGCGGGTTGATTCCCGGCATCGACCGTAAAACCCCATGGACGCCGCTGCAACAGGCCGCAGGCACGCAGCGCGCGCGCCGGGCCGCTGCCGGATGAACCGCCGGGGGTGGGATCACTCCCGGCGCCTGTGCTTCAAAGCGCTTCCGCAGCAAAGTCGGCCAGGCGCGAGCGCTCGCCGCGGCGCAACGTGATGTGGGCCGAGTGCGGCCAGTCCTTGAAGCGGTCCACGGCGTAGGTCAGGCCGGAGGTGGTCTCGGTCAGGTAGGGCGTGTCGATCTGCTCGACGTTGCCCAGGCAGACGATCTTGGTGCCGGGCCCTGCGCGGGTGACCAGCGTTTTCATCTGCTTGGAGGTCAGGTTCTGCGCCTCGTCGATGATGACGTAGCGGTTGAGGAAGGTGCGTCCGCGCATGAAGTTCAGGGAACGGATCTTGATGCGCGAGGCCAGCAGGTCGTTGGTCGCTGCCCGGCCCCAGCTGCCGCCATCCTCGGAGTCGGTCAGCACCTCGAGGTTGTCGGTCAGCGCGCCCATCCACGGCGTCATCTTTTCCTCCTCGGTACCGGGCAGGAAGCCGATGTCCTCGCCGACGGAGACCGTGGCGCGGGTCATGATGATTTCGCGGTAGCGCTGCTGGTCCATGACCTGCGCCAGGCCTGCGGCCAGGGTCATCAGAGTCTTGCCGGTGCCGGCATTGCCAAGCAGCGTGACGAAGTCGATTTCCGGGTCCATCAGCACGTTCAGGGCAAAGTTCTGCTCGCGGTTGCGGGCGGCGATGCCCCAGACGCTGTGGTTGGCATGTGTATGGTCGTCCAGCAGCACCATGCGCGCGGCATCCTCGGTCACCGAGATCACGCGCATTTCCACACTGTTTTCTCCGGGCAGGTACAGGCACTGGTTGGGATACCACTGCTCGTCCTTCTCCGGCTTCACCTCGTACCAGGTGCGGCCCTGCTCGGTCCACGAGCGCAATCCGGGGTGCCGGTCCCAGAAATCTTCCGCCAGTTCGGCCGAGCCGGTAAACAACAGCGAAAAGTCGTCCAGGGCGCGGTCATTCTCGTAGTCCTCGGCAGCAATGCCGAAGATGGTGGCCTTGATCCGCAGGTTGATGTCCTTGGTGACCAGCACCACCCGGGCATCGGCATGCTGTTCGCGTACATCGAGTACCGCGTCGAGGATCTGGTTGTCGGCCTTGCCGCTGGTGCGCGTGGCGCGCTGCTGGAAGTGCAGGCGTCCCACTTTTTCAGCGCGGCGCAGGTTCAGTCCCTGCGGATTGATCAGCTCCAGGCCGTCGGCAATGCTGTGGCCGTTGCCGTGCTCGATCAGCTCGTTGAGGAAGCGGCTGGCCTGACGTGCATTGCGCGCCACCTCGGAGCCACCCTTCTTCTTTTCGTCGAGTTCCTCCAGCACGGTCATGGGGATGTACACGTCATGTTCCTCGAACCGGAACAGGGCTGTCGGATCGTGCAGCAGCACATTGGTGTCCAGAGCGTAGATGCGCTTGCCTTGGGTCATGCACGGGCCTCGTCGGGTGACTGCAGGGAACAGCGGAGCGTGTCGCGGCGTCGCTCGCGGCATGCTGTGCGGGGATTGCGTGGAGTACTCACTTCGTGGGTACGGCGTCCAGCACGACCTGGGCGTGGCCGGGAACCTTCACCTTGCGCCATGCATGTTGCAGTTTTCCTTCTGGATCGATCAGGAACGTGCTGCGAACCACGCCCATGTGGCGCTTGCCGTAGAGCATCTTCTCGTGGATGACGTCAAAGGCCTTGCACCAGATTTCGTCCGGATCGGAGACCAGCGGGAAAGGCAGTTCATGCTTGGCGGCGAAGTTGGCGTGAGACTTTACCGAGTCGCGCGAAACGCCCACGATCTCGACGCCGAGGCGCTTGAAACGCTTGTACAGGTCGCGGAAGTCGCCGGCTTCAGTGGTGCATCCGGGCGTGTTGTCGCGCGGGTAGAAGTAGACCACCACCCACGAGCCCTTGAGGTCGCCCAGTTTCAGTGTCCCGCCGTCGCCAGTGTCGCCTTTCAGCGCGGGGACCTTATTGCCGACTTCGATCATGTACGGTTCCTCTGTGGTGTGGTGCATGGCTGGCGTTGCGGTCAGAATTTCACCGGATCCATGATGGCGTCCAGGTTGAGTCGGTCGCACAGTTCCAGGAAATCGTCGCGAAGCGTCGCGATATGGCTTTCCGAAGGGATGCCGATGGTGATCTGGGCCTGGAACATTCCGGCACCGGTCTGCATCGCCTGATAGCGCATCGAGGTGAGTTGCTCGATGCTGATGCCGTTGCGGGTGAAAAATTCGATCACCTCGGCCAGCACGCCCGTTCGGTCGGCTGCGATCACCTCCACCAGATAGGGCAGCAGGTGGGTCTGCGCGGCCCGCGCCTGGGTGCGGTAATGCACCAGGTGAAGCTGGTCCTCCCGGGACAGCTTGTCCAGCGCGGTTTCCAGTTTGGCCACGGCGTCCCAGCTGCCCTGCGCCAGGAGGATCACGCACACATCGCTACCGAGGGTGGATACGCGGGTATCGGCCAGGTTGCAGCCGGTGTCGGCAATGCGGCGGACCAGGGTCATCAGGGGCGAGCGTGAAGCCGGTGAAAGGGTCTGCACGAGCAGTTGGGTTTCGCCCCCGGGGCGCTGCGTGATGCTGCGGTTCAAGAGTATGGACACCTGGGTCGGCTGGCTTGCAGCTTACTTGCCCGCAACCGGAGCCCGCAAGTAACATCGCCTGGTTTTCTAGCCAAGGCTCCCGCGTTGAAACTTACTGGCAGCATTTGCGCCCTGGCGACCCCCTTTCGCGCCGGGGAAGCGCTGGATATGGACGCCTTCGGGCGTCTGATCGAGCAACAGATCGAGGGCGGCACCCAGGCACTGGTGGTGGCCGGATCCACCGGCGAGGCGCATTTTCTCGAGGCCGGGGAATACGACCGCCTGCTGGAATACACCGTCAGCCGCGCAGGCGGGCGGGTGCCGGTGATCGCCGGCACCGGTGAGGCCGGCACGGCCAAGACCGTGCATCTGACCCGGCGCGCGAAGCGCCTCGGTGCGGATGCCGCGCTGGTGGTTACGCCCTACTACGTGCGTCCCACACAGGAGGGCCTGCGACGACACTTCCTGGAAGTGGCCGAACACGGTGAACTTCCGCTGTTGCTCTACAACGTGCTCTCGCGCACGGCCTGCGACATGCTGCCGGAGACGGTGGCGGCGTTGCGCGAGCATGAACGCATCATCGGTCTCAAGGAGGCCAGTGCCGAGAGTGCCAGGATCAAGGCCATCGCGGAACTTGCGGACGAGGAATTCGTCTATCTCTCAGGCGATGATGGAAGTGCTGCCGAAGCGATGCTGGCGGGCGCCGCAGGCACCATATCGGTGGTGGCCAATATCGTCCCGCGCGTTTTCAGGACCTTGTGTGATACGGCCTGCGCCGGGGACCGTGCGGAAACGCTAAGGCAGGTCGACCGGCTGCAGCCGTTGCTGCAAGCGCTTGCCTGCGCGCCCAATCCGATTCCCGTCAAGGCCGGGCTGGCCGCGTTGGGCATCGGTGACGGCAGCGTACGCCTGCCGCTGGTGGCGCTGGCTGAAGGGCCGACCCGCCAGGCATTACGCGATACACTGGGCCGCCTGACGCCCATGGCGTCCGCGGACTGAACCGAAATTATCCAATGGACACCCCCAAGCTTATGAAGAAAATTGTCGCCATCGCCCCGGTCCTGCTTGTCGCAGCGCTGCTCTCCGGTTGCGGGCTGTTCCATACCAGCAAACCCTGGCAATCAGCCAAGCAGGAGAATCCCCTGGAAATTCCTCC
>NZ_JAQIBU010000080.1 GCF_027858935.1 Oleiagrimonas sp.
TTGGTGCTACGGTAAAAAGGCTCCGTAGACGTCAAGCCAATCCCTTTGTCGCCTTCAGAACATAACCGTTCAACCCAAGGCGATACGGCATGTCCACACGATTCACCTGCGACTTCTCCGGCAAATCGGAGCCACTCCCGCATTTCTGGGAACACAGCGTCGGAAGCGGTCATGCCACTCTGGCGCTGCGGGCCGATTGGCAGTCGCAACTCAATCAATGCCACGACGAACTGGGTTTTCGCCACGTGCGTTTTCACGGCCTGCTCGACGACGGCATGAACACCGTCATCGACCAGGACGACGAGCTGATCTACTCGTTTCACAACGCTGACCAGATCTACGACTTCCTGCGTTCCATCGACATGCGACCCATCGTCGAGCTGAGTTTCATGCCAACCGCGCTGGCTTCGGGTGAGCAGACCACTTTCCACTACAAGGCCAACGTCACGCCGCCGGCCGATTACGGCCAGTGGGCCACCTTGGTATCCAAGGCCGCCAGTCACTGGATTGATCGTTACGGCGCCAACGAAGTGTCGCTGTGGCCGATGGAAGTTTGGAACGAGCCCAACATGGACAGTTTCTGGACCGGCAGCCAGGAAGACTATTTCCATTTGTTTGAAGTGACCCACAAGGCGCTCAAACACGTGCACCCGGCGCTCAAGGTCGGCGGCCCGGTCACCGCGCAGAACGCATGGATCGACGATTTTCTGGTGTACTGCAAGAAGGCCGGCGTCAAGCCGGATTTCATCAGCACCCATACCTACCCGACTGACGCGCGTGGCAGCCCCGGTGACGACACCAAGCAGACCCTGTCCAAGAGCAAGATCGGCATCTTGCGGCAGCGCGCGCAGAAGGTGCGCAAGCTGGTGGGCAAGCAGCCGCTGTACTACACCGAGTGGTGCACGTCATCCAATCCGCGCGACGAGTTGCACGACGACCCGTATGCGGCCGCCTATGTGATGCAGGCGATGTTGAACATGGGCACCCTGGTCGATGCCTACAGCTACTGGACATTCTCCGATATTTTCGAGGAGAACTATTTCCCGTCCAAACCGTTCCAGGGCGGTTTCGGCTTGATGAATATCCACGGCATCCCCAAGCCGGCCTATCGCACGTTCGAATTGCTGCACCGATTGGGCGATGAGAAGTTGCCCGTCAAGGGCAAGCACGACACCGTGCAGGTGTGGGTGGCACGCGCGGAACACTCGGCCACGGTGGTCATTGTCAACCTGGCGTTGCCGCTACATCCGGTCAAGGCCGAGGCGGTGAACCTGGAGTTGTTCAATCTGCCCGACTTGGCCGCTGCGCAGATGCTTCGCATCGATGCCAAGCACGCCAATGCCAAGGCCACTTGGAAGATGCAGGGCGAGCCGCGCTATCCCGATGCCGATGAAGTGGCGGCGATGATCGAGGCCTCGCGGATGAAACCGCAAAAGGTCAAGATCAACAGCAGCGGCAAGGCCAGCAACATCGAG
The DNA here is from genome assembly GCF_027858935.1 of Oleiagrimonas sp. Classification (GTDB taxonomy): domain Bacteria; phylum Pseudomonadota; class Gammaproteobacteria; order Xanthomonadales; family Rhodanobacteraceae; genus Oleiagrimonas. The sequence continues at coordinate 1,476 of NZ_JAQIBU010000080.1, forward strand.
ATCACCGTGCAAGCGCAGTCGGTCACCGCAATCGAACTGTCGTTCGAGATGCCGAAGAAGAAGGCTGCCACCAAAGGAAAGGCGAAGTCGGAAGTTCCAGTGACCGTGCCGCATGAATTCAGCACCAAGGACGAGAAACTTCTTGACCAATTGCAGTCCGCTGCGTTCCGCTACTTCACCGAGAACGTCAATCCGGACAATGGCCTGGTCGCGGACAACACCAAACCCGGTGCTGCTGCCAGTATCGCCGCCACCGGATTCGCGCTGTCGTGCTATCCGGTGGCCGTGGAGCGCGGCTGGTTGAGCCGCAAGCAGGCGACCGACATCACGTTGAAGACCCTGCAATTCTTTGCCGACAGCCGGCAGGCAAGCGATGCGCACGCCACCGGCCACAAGGGTTTCTATTACCATTTTCTGAACATGAAAAGCGGCAAGCGTGCGCAAGCGTGTGAGCTGTCTACCATTGACACCGCGATGTTGCTGGCCGGCATGCTGGTGGCGGCCGAATATTTTGATCGCAAAAGCCATGCAGAAAAGCAAATTCGTTCGCTGGCCAAGCAGTTGCGCGACCGCGCCGACTGGACCTGGACACTGGATGGCGACAAAGGTGATATCAACCAATCGTGGAAGCCCGGCCAGGGGTTCAAACAGACGGACTGGGGAGGCTACACCGAGGCTCTGGTGATGTATGTGCTGGGTGCCGCTTCCACGTCGCATCCGATGCCGCGGGAAGTGTTCGAGAAGGACGCACAAGGCTACGAATGGCATCACAACGCCGGCCTCGACTGGATTCACGCCACGCCGCTGTTCATCCATCTTTTTCCGCAAGCGTGGCTGGATCTTCACGGGCTGCAGGATGGTTTCGTCAGCAAGCATGCGGATATCGATTATTTTGAAAACACCCGTCGCGCGATCACCGTGCAGCGCGAGTATGCGCAGCTCAACCCCAACAATTATCGCGGCTACGGCGAGAACATCTGGGGGCTTTCGGCGTGTACTGGCCCGCACGGCAAGCTCACCATGCACAACGGAAATACCATGCAGTTCGACGGCTATGTCGCGCGTGGTGTGACCGCGGGGCCGGATGACGGCACGCTGGTGCCGTGGGCAGCGACCACCTGTGTGGCGCACGCCCCCGAGCAGGCCTTGGACGGTATTCGCGCCATCCTGAAGGCTTATCCGGGCGCCCTGAACAACGGCCAATTTGTCGGTGCTATCAACCCCTCCCTGCCCGGCGAAACGCAAGCCGGATGGGTGGCACCGGCCTGCTTCGGCATCGACCAGGGGTTGGTGGTGATGATGATCGAGAACGCAAGAACGGGGCTGATCTGGGAGCTGACCAGAAACTCCACCGTGTTCAAGAAGGGCCTGAAGCGGCTTGGTTTCAGCGGTGGCTGGTTGAACTGAAGAGGCTTGCCTTATCGTAACGGCAGGCGGGAAAACGGCACGGCAAAGCGCGACGTCACACTGGCGCAGAGTTGACCAGAAGATAAGGAAGACTTCTTCGTGAACAGCACAAACGACTGCTCCTGTGCATCCAGCTCACGCGAACCGGCGACGACCAGGAACGTAGGCCGCTCCCGCGTCGCGGGCGCGCGGCGTCATCCTCCTGCAGTCATCAAACTGTTGCTGCGGATGGTCCGACTGGCTGCCGTTTGCGGCGTAATCTTGCTGCTCGTCGCATGCGCAGGAGACACGCATCTCACCTTTCTTGACCCGCAGGGACCGATAGCGCACCAGCAGCGCTGGCATTTCTACTGGGTGCTTGCAGTGATGGCCGTACTGGTGGCTGGACCGATTTTCGTGCTGCTGCCCTACTGGGCCTGGCGCTACCGTTATGGAAACAAATCCTCTACTTACAAACCGAACTGGGATTTTTCCAGACTGCTGGAAATCATGGCTTGGGGCGGACCCATCATCATCGTGGCGATACTCGGCTTCTTCGTCTGGCACGACTCGCACAAGCTCGATCCCTACAAGCCGATTGTCTCGAAGCAGGCACCACTTCGGGTAGAAGTGATCGGCTATGACTGGAAGTGGCTGTTCATCTATCCCGACCAGGGCATCGCCAGCATCGGCACACTGGCCATGCCGGTTGGACGCCCAGTGTCGCTGCACATAACTTCCGCCACAGTGATGCAATCGCTGTTCATTCCCGCGCTGGGAAGCCAGATCTACGCCATGGGCGGCATGGTGTCGCAGCTCAACCTGGAGGCAAGCAAGCCCGGGAAATCGCTGGGTGAAAACACCATGTACAACGGCAACGGCTTCCACCAGCAGAAGTTCACTGCGTTGGCGATGTCGCCGGCCGACTTCAAGGCGTGGGTGATCAAGGTTGGCGCGACCGGCATCGTTCTGGATGCGCAGACCTTGAAGCTCATCGCGCGGCGCTCGACCCGCAGCGACCTGATTGCGGCGCTGCCCAAGGCCACGTCGATGCGCGGCAACGTGTATTTCACGGGAGTTGGCAAAACGCTGTTCCCGGCCGTGGTCAAGGCCACCATGGATGGCACCAAGACATTGCCAAACACCGTCTTCGCGTCCGCCAGCGCGGCCACGACGCCAGCGAAACGCAATTCGGGGGCAGTGACGGAGCCAAGCCAATGAGTATCGTTGCCGATTCCGGCGGCCCCTTCCTGGGTCGACTCAGCCTGCATTCGCTGCCGTTCTGGGACATGCTGCAGCACCCCACCATGAGCAACATCATCAACGGTATCATCGCGACCGGCGCCGCATCGCTCGTGGTGATCGGCGCGCTGGTGGTCATTGCGCTGCTGACCAAGTACAAGCTGTGGCGGCCGCTTTGGTCGGATTGGGTGACCAGTACTGATCACAAGAAGATCGGCATCATGTACATCGTGATCGCCTTGGTGATGCTGACGCGGGCGCTCATCGAAGCGGTGTTGATGCGCGCACAGCAGGCGGTTGGTCTGCATGGCGGGTTTCTCTCACCCGACCATTTTGCACAGCTGTTCAGTACCCACGGCACCATCATGATCTTCTTCATGGCAATGCCGTTCCTCACCGGCGTGATCAACTACGTGATGCCGATGCAGATCGGCGCCCGCGATGTGTCCTTTCCCGTGCTCAACTCGATCAGCCTGGGCCTGACCGCGGCTGGCGCGGCGCTGGTCATGGTGTCGTTGGTCATCGGCAAGTTTTCCACCGGCGGCTGGTTCGGCTACCCGCCGTATACAGAAGCCACGTTCAGTCCGGGCGTCGGGCCCGATTACTGGATATGGGCGCTGTCGCTGGCTGGGCTGGCGTCGACGTTGACCGGCATCAATTTCGCCGTGACCATTTACAAGGAACGTGCGCCCGGCATGAAGCTGATGCGCATGCCGCTGTTCACCTGGACTGCACTGTGCACCGCCATCCTGATGATCTTTGCAATGCCGCCGTTGACCGTGGCCACGTCCCAGCTGGCGCTGGATCGGTACCTGGGCTTCCACTATTTCACCAATGCGCTTGGCGGCAACATGATGAATTTCGCCAACCTGTTCTGGCTGTTCGGGCATCCGGAAGTTTACATACTCATCCTGCCGGCGTTCGGTGTCTATTCGGAAGTTATCGCGACATTTTCCGGCAAGGCGTTGTTCGGCTACCGCTCATTGGTGATGGCGACCATGGCCATCGCCATCCTTTCGTTCACCGTTTGGCTGCACCACTTTTTCACCATGGGCCAGAACGCCAACATCAACGCGGTGTTCGGCATCGCCTCGATGCTGATAGGCATCCCCACCGGGGTGAAGATATACGACTGGATGCTGACCATGTTTCGCGGACGCGTGCGCTTTACCACGCCCATGGTCTACTCGATCGGCTTCATTCTGTTGTTCGTGCTGGGTGGCATGAGCGGGATTCTGCTGGCCAACCCGACCATTGATTACCAGGTGCACAACACCGTGTTCCTGGTCGCGCACTTCCACAACGTGGCTGTGCCCGGCGTGCTGTTCGGCATGCTCACCGCCTATCATTTCTGGTTTCCCAAGGCGTTCGGCTTCCGCCTTAACGAACGCTGGGGCATCATTTCGGCGCTGTGCTGGATCTTCGGTTTTATGGGTGCGTTCTTCCCGCTGTACGCGCTGGGCATCATGGGGTTGCCACGCCGCACGGTCGCTTATGCACAAGCGCGCTATGTGCCGCTGGAATGGGTGGCATTTCTCGGCGCTTTGTTGCTACTTGCCGCGCTGCTGGCTCTGCTGTGGCAGCTGTGGATATCGATCAGGGATCGCGATGCCAACCGCGTATTCGTAGGCGACCCCTGGGATGGACGCAGTCTGGAATGGTCAAACTCAGCGCCGCCGCCGGAATACAACTTCGCCGTGATTCCGTCAGTGCAAGGCCGCGATGCATTCACCATGGCCAAGGAGAACCATAGCGCCTATGAGCGGCCCGATACCTACAAAGATATCGAGCTGCCGAAAAACAGTGCCATGGGACTCGTCATCGCCGCGCTTGGCTTTGCGCTCGCTTTCGGTCTGGTCTGGCATATCTGGTGGCTGGTGATTGCGGCGTTACTGGCCGTGATCGCCAGCATGATCGTTCGCGGCTTTGCACGAGACACTACGCGCTTGGTCAGCGCGCAGGAAGTGCGCCGGGAACATCATCGCTGGATCGACGCCGTGGCCGCCGCCACCGCAGTTTCACGTGCGAATGAATGCAAGACGGTCAATGTCGGCCTCGCACAACATCAGGCCAACGGAGTGGTGCCATGAGTCAGGACGTTATGAAGCATCCCGGATTGAACCTGGGGCCGGCGCATGGCAGTGATGACGATGCGGCCCAGGGCATGATCTTCGGCTTCTGGGTGTTCCTGATGAGCGATGCCATTCTGTTCGGGATGGTATTCGCCACCTATGTGACCTCGCTGTCGACACATGCGCTGGCTGGTGGCCCCGGCCCGCACGACCTGTACAACATCAAAAGCGTATTCATCGAAACCCTGCTGTTGCTGGCCAGCAGCTTCACCTTCGGCATGGCATCGCTGGCGTTGAAGTACAAACACGGCAAAGCGCGCCTGGTCGGATGGATGTTGGTCACCCTGGTACTTGGTCTCGGCTTTCTCGGCTTCGAGCTGCACGATATCTTCGGCATGTTCGCCAAGGGTGGCGTACCAAGTCGCAGCGGTTTCCTGTCAGCGTTCTTCGACCTGGTTCCACTGCACGGCTTGCATGTCACCGCCGGCTGCGTCTGGTTGATTTGCCTGGTCGGCCAGATCGCGCGCTACGGCCTGGATACGAAGACCAAGCTTGGCATCATGCGCCTGGCGCTGTTCTGGCATTTTCTGGACATCATCTGGATCGCGATCTTCACGGTGGTTTACCTGGGAGGACTGGCATGAACGCGCAACTAGATGGGGTCGACGAGCCGGCGGATCGCAAGCGCGAGGAACGCCGCGAATTTCATTCCTACGTCTGCGGCATCGGTCTGGCGCTATTGCTGACCGTGGTTCCTTTTGCGCTGGTGCATTGGTTTCCGGCAATCCCTCGCTTTTCGTTGCTGATCCTCATCGGCGCCTTTGCGCTGGTGCAGATGCTGGTGCATTTTCGCTTCTTCCTGCACATCGGATTCAAGCAAAAACGTGAGGATCTGCAATTGCTGCTGTTCTCGGGCCTGCTGTTGACGATCATGGTCGGCGGCACCATCTGGATCATGGCCAGCCTGGCGCTGCGCATGGCGATGCCTGGGCAGCCCTGATCGCTGTTCGCCGATGGGTCCGACGAGTGGCTTTCAGACCCATGCGCACTGGGTGGCTTGGAGCACTGCAAGTTTCACTTCATCGTTGTTGGCGACAAAACAAACTGCAAGGTAAGGAGCAAAAGAATGGACATATGCCAATTGATCTGCGACGACCACCACGAGCTGCGTCGGCGCTTTGCGATCCTCGATGAGATTGATCGAACGGATATCGAGGCACTGACTGTGGTGTGGAAACGGCTGGCGACTTTTCTGGAAGTCCACGCTTCGGCGGAGGAAAAGCATTTCTATCCAGCATTGCTGGAGCAAGGTAAAGGTGCCGGAAGCAAGCACTCGCCAGCGGCCGAAACGCGGGACGCGATCGGTGACCACAACGATATTCGTGATGCCGTATCGAAAGTGGCGCTGCATGACGCGGGAAGCG
>NZ_JAQIBU010000110.1 GCF_027858935.1 Oleiagrimonas sp.
AACGACGCACCCATTCGCCTGAGTTCAAAGCCAAGGTCGCCCTGGCGGCCATCCAAGGTGATCTGACGATGGCCGAGCTGGTGAAGAAGTACGACGTACACGCCAACCAGGTCACCGACCGATCATCGGGAGATAAAGATTCTCATCCGGCGCTGCCGGCGCTGCACCGTTCGCGTCGCCACTTGTACAAGGTCAAGCACTTGGCGGCGAAGCCGTCCGTGCATGGGGAGCAAATCACTGTATGCCTTAACACGTCCAGGCAAGCCGACTGTTTTTTTTCGATATGCCGAGACGGATCACGGCCAAGTTGGGGTTGCGCGATAAGGGAACAGGCAACATCCATCATGCAGCCGAATTTGAGGCCTCTCCGTGCGGAGCTCTTGCACTTCAGGCAAAAGGCAAGCCCCTCACCTGGCGGGTCATGTTCCCCGGGTACGCCATTCGTGCACGACCAGCGCGACAATGGCGACGTCCAGTATCGTCAACAACAACAATAATGCCGAAGGTGCGTATGTCAGGCGGTAGGTCTGATAGGCAATAAATGCGCTCAGAGCAATCGTTGCGGCGGGAAAGGACCAGCGCCACCCGCGTAGAAGCCCCGTGACCAAGACCAGTTTGATGATGCCGTGACCGAGCAGGTAAAAGCTGACGAAATGCTGTGTCCCGACCGAAAGGTGCTGCGCCATGTCACGCAGATGGTTGGCAACAAAGTCTGTGGGATCCTCACTGAGTTCTGCACCGGTCACGTCACCAACGATACGGATGATGAACGGTAGCGTGGTCACCATCAAAGCGGCACCTCCCAATACCTCCAGCAGACCATCCAGCCCCTTGAGCGCGACGCCTATGTCGAACATCCAGTGGTAGAGCGTATCTCGATCAAACTTCACTCTTGTTCCTTGGCAATCTGCCAGTGCAAATAGAGCTGCTATGAACCGGTCCCGTGGAAGTTTGGTTCAAGTCAGGTCACCATCGTGATGGCCCGACTGGTGAGTTGTCGATAGTAGTTTCCTGAACCTGACAGGGGTTCTACCCAGATACAGCGGATACTTCAGAAAAGCCTCATCAAGGCGCCTAGAAGACTGCGACGTATCTACATGCGTGTCGGATGTCACTGGCGCGTACCACAATGCTCACTTCATGCGAAAAAGAAACCCGCCGAAGCGGGTTTCATCCATCTATACATGAGGGGACAAGGGGGACGGCGGCGCCTCACGGCGGCTTGGCTAGCTAGACACCAATGTTCACTATTGTACAGGCACCGATCTTTTTATGTGATGTAGATCACATAGCGTCGGGCAGGACCCATGCGCTGGGCGTTACCTGCTTTTCTAGTGGTTGAGTGGCGCCAAGACGCATACACCCACGCCAGTACGCGCTTCAGGTCCATTTTCACTGCAGGGCCCGATGATTCTCACTTTTTCGCCCCACTTCCGAACCCATATAGTGCTGAGCCGCACGCGTATCGAGGTGCCGGGCCCGTCGATCACGGCTCGTTCTGCGGATAATGGAGTGCAGATGTCCCCATTGCCATGTGGCGGGAGGGGGCCATGCATGCAGGGATCGCCTACGAAGGCCTCGGCTGGGCGATGACATAACCCCGCGATGTCGGCATGCCAGCGCGATGATGGTCTTGCCTTGGTGTGTAAACCATCTGCTGGAAACAACGCATCGAGCGTACGCCAGCCAGGCGGCTGGTAGCAGGCCCCGACTCCACGAGTTGTGGCCGATGTAAGGAGTAATATGACAGCTTGCATCAGGCCCTAGCCCAGAGCCGTCATCGCAATGCCATCATCTCGTTGGTAATCGTGACCTGCGGTCTTCGGTGCGACGTATAATAGTTGCGTCGCGTCGCCCACCCAGCCTCTTCACACATCCCGGTATGCTCGGAGTAGTCAAGTGACCGGGCTCGACGAGCTTCGGCCATGCCTTGTCCGGAGTTTTCCTGCACTAAGCATTCAGTCGCTCGGCGATTCGATCTGCCACACGCAGCGCGTTGGCTATGATCGTCAGCGTGGGGTTCACAGCACCGATGGAAGGAAAAAAGCTGGCGTCCACAATATAGAGATTGTCCAGCTCGTGGGCCTTGCAGTCGAGGTCGAGAACTGAACAGGCCGGATCGGAGCCAAAGCATGCGGTACCGGCTTGGTGCGCAGTGCCGCCGATGGGAATGTCTTTGCCCAGATACAGGCTACGCTCCAGTAGCTTCGGATGCGCGCCTTGTTTGCTGAGCATTTCTTCCAGTTTCCCGGTCAGACGCTGATGGGCCTCCATGTCGCCCTCGTGAATTTCCAGGATCACCTTGTCTCCGTCATAACGGATACGGTTTTCCGGTCGCGGTAGATCCTCGCTGGAAAGCCAGAAGTCCATAGAGTGTCGGGCCATCGTCTCGAACGGCATCTTTGGCATCCATTCCAACCACGAAGGCAACGCTTCACCACGGATCTGCGCGCCGTGCGAGACCGCGCACATCTGGATCAGTCCCAGCGGGTACTCCCAGTCGTCGGCACCAAAGTAGTAGTCGCTCACGCCCAGCGTCTTCTGGAACACCGTTTCATTCGGTTCTTTCAGCATTGCCATCAGGATCGTCTGGTTGTGGCGCATGTAGTTGCGCCCAACCTGGCCCGAACCGTTGGCCAGACCGTTCGGGTGCTTGTCGCTGGCTGAGCGCAGCAACAACAGCGCCGACGAAAGTGCGCCACAGGCGACCACCACGATATCCGCCGTGTACCGTTCCGGCTTGCCGTTGCGAGTCACGTTGACGCCGGAAACGACTTTGCCCGACGCGTCGGTTTCCAGCGTCGACACATAGGCGTTGGTCAACAGCGTCACGTTGTCGTGAGCCGCCAGCATGGGATCCACACACATCACCTGCGCATCCGCCTTGCCGTTCAAGGGCGAAGGATAGCCATCGAAGTACGGCGTGCGGATGCACGGGCTAGTCGGTGTGGTCTGGCCATCGACCTCGTCGAGAAGGATGCCCAACGGCAAATGAAAAGGATGCAGCCCATCGCTGCGCAGACTGTCGTCAAAAGCCTGGATACGTGGCTCGTGCGCGACCGGCGGATACGGATAAGCGCCACTCGCAGGCGGCTCGCAGGGATCTTCGCCGCGCTGACCGTGCACATGGAACAGCTTTTCGGCCTCGGTGTAATACGGCTCGAACGCGGCGTACTTCAGCGGCCATGCAGGCGAAACACCATCTTTGTGTGTGATCTCGTCAAAATCGCGCTCGCGCAGGCGGAACAACGCGGCGCCGTAGACCTTGGAGTTGCCGCCGACGTAGTAATGCAGACCGGGATGAAACGTCTCGCCGTCCTTGCCATACCAAGTTTCCGGCGATTGGTAGATCGCGTCGACGAAGACCTTTTGTGGATCCCAGTTGTCCACCGAGCGCGGCAGGTAATCGCCGCGTTCGAGCAACAGGATTTTCGTACCGGTCGGGGCCAATCGCTGCGCCAGTGATGCACCCCCAGGCCCGCTGCCTACGACGATGAGATCGTAATGCTGATAGGACACGATGATCTCCGTATCTGAAACTGAAACTGAAACGACTCAACCGCCCGTGGCGAAACCGGGGGCCAAGGTCATGCCACCATCCACGAACAAGGTGGTGCCAACCACGTAGTCGGATTGATCGGATGCCAGCCAGACCGCCGCGCGTGCAATGTCTTCCGGCTCGCCGATGCGTCCGTAAGGCACCAGGGTCATCAAGGCTTTGTAGGCTTCCTTGGTATTCCATGCATTGGTATTGATCGGAGTGCGTATGGCGCCGGGTGCAATAGCGTTGACACGTATTTTCAGAGACGCCACTTCCTGCGCCAGACTTTCCATCAACATCTTGATGCCGCCCTTGGACGAGGCATAGTTGGCATGCCCGGCCCAGGGAATTTCCTGATGCACCGAACTCATGCAGATGATCTTGCCGGCAGCGCAGGATACTTCGGGTATCACGCCGCGGCGGGTAAACTCGCGCACCGCTTCTCGCGCGCACAGGAACTGCCCGGTGAGATTGACGCTGATGACCTTGTTCCACTGTTCCAGCGTCATGTCGTGGAACGCCGAATCGCGCTGCAAACCGGCGTTGTTGACCAGGATGTCGATGGTGCCGAAAGCATTGATGGCCTGCTTGAACATGGCCGCGACCTGATCTTCATCAGATACATCGGCCTTGATCTTCATCGCCTTGACGCCGAAGCCGTGCAACTTGTCGATCACGGACTGCGCCGCATCGTCATCGACGACGTAATTGACCGCCACGTCGGCGCCGGCTTGACCCAGTGCCAACGCCACGCCTTGGCCAATCCCCGAGTTGGCGCCGGTGACCAGGGCTTTCTGACCAGCCAGCAATCTGGGGATGGAGAGTTCAGGTGCACCGGAAGTCGGGGGCGCGACTGCTTGATTCACGGGTGACTCCTTGGTGATCGCTGACGAGTTTGCATTTTGAGTATGCGCCTCGACATGTGGAGAGCACGTGAACACGTCTGCGAAGATGAGCGGCTCCTGCCGGAACGAAGCTCGCGTTCTGGTCCCATTCACCGCAACGGCCTCATCCTGATGCTCTTGCGTGCCCCGGGCCATCACACGTGTTTGGTGTTGTTGTCAGCTTCCTGATCCGGCTTGCGTTGGTGGCCCTTTTTTTGCCATTCAGTGCGCTGGACAAAGTGCTCAATCACAGCGAAGCCATGGACAAGGCCAAGGGTTCAGTGCACTCGCGGGCTCTTGCCGGCGCTCTGGTCGGCGCGGGCATGTTCGTCGAGGTAGTGATGTCGCTGGCCATACTCAGCGGCTTTTATGATCGCCTGGCAGCGGTCATCCTGGCCGGCTATTGCGCGGTGACAGCGCTGTTGTGGAAGCAATTCTGGAATACCGACGATTTCCGTCTCAAGGGCCCCAGCAAGGGGCGTGCCGTTTTCTGGGACTTCATGAAGAACTTCGCGCTGGCCGGCGGTTTCCTGATCCTGGCAATGGGCGGTACGGCTTATGGAGTCCAGCATCTGATCCAGCATCCGCTTTCCTCTTCGCATCCCTACGCGCTTACAGCTCCGACTCAGCGTGTCGAGCCAGCTGAAGCCAACCATTCATCGCAAGGAATATCCCCATGAGCGAACAATCCAAACCCAAGGTGCCGTACTGGCATATCTGGACCGACCAAGATGGTGTCAGTCACCAGAAGCAGTGTCACATGACTGAGTTTGAATTGGGATCCATGGGCGGTGGCGCCGACCCACAATGGAAGGGCAACAAGACCACCGGAAAGATGACCACCATGGTCACAGTGCAACCGGTGGGCTGGGTGGGCGAGTGGCACGAAAACCCCAAGCCGCAATGGATCATTCCGCTGTCGGGACGCTGGTCGGTGGAATCGATGGACCGCACGAAAATTGAACTAGGACCGGGCCAGCTTTCGTTCGGCGGAGACCAGCATTGCCAGGAAAAGGACGGCCGTAAGGGCCACCGTTCCGCCACGGTGGGTAACGAGCCGGCTGTGCTCATGGTGGTACAGTTCGAGGACATTCCCACACCCAAGTCACCCTGCGTGTTCAAGTGAGACAAACAGACATGAGTGATACCGATGGTTTTGTCACCTGTGATCCGGTCTTCAATCAATACGTGCTGCCCAACGCACCACTGGAGGAACTGGCCGGGGGCTTCCGCTGGTTGGAAGGACTAGTGTGGATGGGCGATGCCGACTGCCTGTTGTTCGAGGATCTGCCACGCAATCGCACCATGCGCTACATCGAAAACGCCGGGGTGTCGGTATACCGCCAACCGTCGCACTACGCCAACGGCCAGTGCCGCGACCGGCAGGGCCGTTTGATTTCCTGTTCGCACAGCGACCGTTGCCTGTATCGCACCGAGCTGGACGGCAAGATCACCATGCTGGTGGATCGTCATGCCGGCAAACGTCTCAACGCGCCCAACGACGTGACCGTGAAGTCCGACGGCACGATCTGGTTTTCTGATCCGCTGTACGGCATTCAACGCGACTACGAAGGCGGCATTCAGGAATCCGAACAGTCACCGGCGCTGTATCGCTTCGATCCCGAGAGCGGCAAGATCACCATCGCGGCAGGGGATTTCGACGGCCCCAATGGCCTGGCGTTTTCCCCTGACGAAAGCCGCCTTTACGTTTGCGAAACCGGCGACATGACCAGTGAAAACCCGAAGCAGTACATCCGTGTATTCGACATCGGCGCCAAGGGCAAATTGCACGGCGGCGAGATATTCCACAAGGTCGAGCCCGGTTTCGCCGACGGCATCTGCATGGACGAAGACGGAAACATCTGGTCCAGCGCAGCCGATGGCGTGCATTGTATCGATCACGAAGGACGCCTGTTGGGCAAGGTGCTGGTGCCTTATCTGGTGTCCAACCTGACCTTCGGCGGCTATTTCAAGAACCGCCTGTTCATCGGCGGCTCGCATACGCTGTACGCGATCTTCCTCAATCGGCGCGGTGCCGGATGGCC
>NZ_JAQIBU010000112.1 GCF_027858935.1 Oleiagrimonas sp.
GCCACGCTGTATTCGCCGCTGAAGCTGTTTGTGCCCGCGAGCGGTGTGTTTTTTCTGCTCGGATGTCTCAATTACGCACGCACCTTTTTGTCGTACGGACGCCTGACCAACATGAGCACGATGCTGTGGAGCGCGGCGGTGATCGTGTTCCTGATCGGTCTGGTTTCCGAGCAGATTACCGCGCTGATGTACCGTCAGGATGCCTGAGTCCAAGCGTATGCGCGTGCTGCTTGTCACACGCAATCTGCCACCGCTGGTGGGCGGCATGGAACGGCTTAACTGGCACATGGCCAAGGAGCTGAACCGGTTTGCACAGGTACTTGTTGTGGGTCCGAAAGGTTCAGCAGATCGCGCACCTGAGGGGGTTTTTGTCGAGGAAGTGCCTCTGAGACCTATCCCGATATTTCTGCTTCGCGCTTTCTGGCTGGCGTTACGGCGCGCACGTAGTTGGCGACCTCACTGGATTCTGGCTGGAAGCGGCCTTACCGCGCCGATCGTCAGACTTGTTTCAAGATCTGTGGGTGCTCGGGCGGGGATGTACGCTCATGGACTCGACTTGGCGCTGCAACATCCCGTGTACCGCCTTTTATGGTTTCCGGCGATAAGACGCATGGACGTGTTGATGGCCAATAGCAGTTCCACCCGGACGTATGCCATCCGGGCGGGGGTGCCGCATGCGCAAATCGAGATTTTGCATCCGGGAGTGGACATCCCATCGAAGCTACCCGATGCGCAGTCCGTGGCCAGGTTTCGCAAGGAATTCCAGCTTGGAGATCGCCGCGTACTTCTTTCCGTAGGCCGACTCACCGAGCGCAAGGGCATGCGAGAGTTCGTAGCTGACGTACTGCCTCGAATCGCGGAAGTTCATCCGGACATTCTGCTCATGGTTATCGGTGATACCGCCACACACGCCCTGCATGCACATTCGCAAACGCGGCAGAGCATTGAGGAGGCTGCCGCCGCCCATGGCGTGGCAGCGAATCTGCGATTTTTGGGGGTCATCACGGATCGCGAAAAGCTAAGTGTGGCCTATGCTTCTGCGGATCTTCATGTCTTTCCAGTGCGTGAGCGATCAGGTGATCCGGAAGGTTTCGGCATGGTCGCCATCGAAGCCGCAGCGCATGGACTTGCGACCGTTGCGTACGCCACAGGAGGGGTCGTCGATGCCGTTCACGAGGGCCATTCTGGTGTGTTGGTAGCGCCCGGAGACAGTGTCGCGTTCAGTGAGGCCGTCTTGTGTTTGTTGCGGACGCCGATGCCGGTCGATGCAATTCGGGAGCATGCAGAGCCTTTTTGCTGGGAGCATTTTGGCGCTTCCTTGCGGCGGATATTGCTGTCCATGAACCGGTCGGTACGTGATCGTGACAATGTCTGAGCCATGCCGGCAACCGCATGCTGTGCTCGATCTTGCTTCTCGCCACAAGAAGGGTTTGAAGATCGAACGTTTGCTTGGACTCGCGCCTACCTCCGAAGTGATCCGCATACTGGAGATCGGGACCGGTTCGGGTGGAATCGCCGGGTATTTCGCCCATCACGAAACCCTGAAATGCGCAGTGACCGCGGTGGATGTCGTGGATCAAAGGCAGGTGACAGATGGATTTGAGTTTCTGCAGGTCGCGGGTACTCGGCTCCCCTTTGCAGATCAAAGCTTTGACGTGGTGATCACAAATCATGTCATTGAGCACGTAGGGGACAAGCTAGCCCAGCTCGACCACCTGCACGAGGTGCGCCGTGTGATGGCATCCGACGGGGTCGGGTATCTGGCGGTCCCGAATCGCTGGATGCTGGTCGAGCCGCATTTTCGCCTGATGTTCCTCAGCTGGTGGCCGCATGCATGGCGGACCCCTTATCTGCGATGGATGCGAAAGGGCGATCGGTACGATTGCGAGCCGCTGCAGATGAGAAAACTCGAAAGCATGCTGGAAACCACTGGTTTGGCCTACCGCAATATGTGCCTTGATGCTTTGCGTGCAACTTTCAAGATCGAGCGACCAGACTCCGTCGGGAATCGCCTCCTGTGGGCGACACCCGACGTTCTTCTCAAGCCGTTCAAGCGCATGATTCCGACGCTAATTTACCGTATCCGGCCACTATGACAATGCATGTCACACGAGTACCCAAGGTATGGTTTCCCACGGTGCGTGCGGGCTCGGGTACCGACATATTCACGATGAGGCTTGTTGAGAGGCTGCACGAACGAGGATTGCAGGCGAAGATCACATGGCTTCCGCTGCGCGCGGAATATGCACCATGGTCTGTAATCGTGCCGCAACCACCGGAGTGGGCCAACATTGTTCATGTCAATACGTGGCTGCATCCGCGCTTTCATCCCAAAAATCTACCGATCGTCGCAACACTCCATCATTCAGTACATCATCCCGAGCTTGAGCGATACAAAGGCAGGCTTCGAGCGGCATACCATAATTACTGGATCAAACCTGTAGAGCGGTCAACCCTGCAGCGCGCGGAACGTGTGATCGCGGTCAGCCAATTTGCTGCGGAGGCGGCACGTGAAACTCTATTGGATATTCCGATGCAGGTGATACACAACGGCGTGGATATCGACAAGGTTCAAGCAAAGCGTAAGCAAGCACAGCAACATCCGTACCGGCTGCTCTATGTTGGCAATTGGGCTTCGCGGAAAGGAGTAGATCTTCTGGCGCCAATCCTGCGTGAGCTTGGCAATGAATTTGAATTGCTGTACACCGGCAACACTGCGGGCAGTGTGAAAGGGAATATGCGCGATATCGGACGGTTAACTGGATCCGGGGCGGTTGCAGCGGTCATGCAGGATGCTGATGCCTTGCTGTTCCCGTCACGAAGTGAAGGGTTTCCGCTGGTAGTCATAGAAGCCATGGCCAATGGTCTCCCGGTCATTACTACCAAGGATTCCTCCATGCCCGAGGCCATTGAAGATGGCGTGAGTGGCATTCTTTGTCCGCAGGATGACGTCGATGCATTCGTGGACGCCTGTCGCCGACTGGCCGCAGACCCCATGTTGCAGCAAAAGATGTCCGATGCCGCAAGAACCAAGGCGAAGCGCGTATTCTCACTGGACCTCATGGCTGACACTTATATCTCGATCTATCAGAGTTGCATAGACGGGCACAAATCCAACCAGGACGGACGCGAGTCGTGAGGATTCTGTTCGTGCTTCCACGAATCGTTTCGGGAGGTGTGGAGCGCGTGACGTTGAATCTCATCCGCCAGTTCGCTGCCGATGGTGTCGAATGTACTTTGGCATTGCGACGTGCTCACGGCGAGTTGCTGTACGAGGCGCATTCTTTGGTGAGAGTGGTGGAGCTGGCTCCGAACGGCTTGCATCAATTCGTTCCAGGGCTGTCGAAGTTGATTCGTGCCTGGCATCCTTCGCATATCATTACTGCATTCCCGGATGTTGCCTTCATGACCTGGATGGCCATGCGCATGTCCAGGTCCGATGCTTTTTGGGTACATGGCGTCCACAATTCGCATGCTTCAATCGTGGCGCGCAAGGGAGTTGTGGGCAAGTTGCGCCACCTGGGGGAAAATCGTATCGCTGGGTTTGTTTACAGGAACTCTGACGCGACAGTGGCCGTTTCGGATGGTGTGCGCGATGAAGTGCTGGAATGGTCCGGCGTCGACCCGGCTCGTGTCGTGACCATCCACAACCCGATCGTTACCGAGGGTCAGTTGCGCATCGTGGCTGAGCCACGTCATGCAGTGGACGAGCCCTTCAGCATCGTCGCGATCGGGCGGCTGGTCAGGCAAAAGGGATTCGATATCCTGATCAGGGCAATGGCAAAGGTGCCGCAACCATGGCGGCTCGATATCTGGGGTGAAGGGCCGGAGCGGGATCAGCTCACAAGTCTCATTGCCAGCCATGGTCTGGAGTCCATGCTGCAACTGCGAGGTTACACGGATGAGCCTTTCGAGATTTTGAGAAGGGCGGACCTGTTTGTGTTGTCTTCAAGGCATGAGGGTCTTCCGACCGTGCTTGTGGAGGCGCTTGCTTGCCAGTGTCAGATTGTTGCCACTGAATGTATGCATGGTCCAAAGGAGATCCTTCTGGATGGCAACTTGGGACGTTTGGTGCACGTGGAAGACATTGAGAGTCTTGCGGATGCCATTGAATCTGTCTGCTGTGGACGAGCCAGGACAGATCCGCGGTCGTTGCTCATGCGTGCGGGAGACTTCACGACGAAGGTGGCGTACGAAAAGTGGTGCGCGCTGTTGCAAGGACAACTGACGGTAGCTGATGCTTTCCGGAGTGGGTAGTGTCAGGGCATGGCGACCGTGACACGCTGAAGTGCCGGGTGGCTTCGTAGCTGCTTGACGCCATTTGGCGCCAACCATGCGTCAACGCGGTTGACGAGTCTGGCTGTCAAGCGGTTTGCATCGAGTATCTCTCTCGCCCATGCCAATCGGCCTTGAGCATGTGTCGGGCGTTGCTGTCCCGATTGTTCTTCCCATGTGAATTCGTAATCGGACTGCTGCACGTTGTCGCTCACATGTGCGATGCGTCTGGTAATAACCAATACGTACAGCTCATCGGGCGAGCGCACATTGATGCGCTTGCCGTCTTGGGGAGGCGATACGCGATACCAGTGGTGGATGTCGCAAAGTTCTGCGAGAAAAATCTCGGTGTCAGTAAAGCCATTGCTCTTCGAGTATCGGCTGAAGAAAAGCTCGGGTGAGAACTGGTAGAACCCATGGCCGCAAAAGCCATTGGCTGGAACGGCGTGCAGTATGGTTCCTCCAGGCTTGCACAATGAGGCGACGTTTCGAAGTGATTGCACAACGTCATAAATGTGCTCCGTGCAACCGAGATCAATAACCGTGTCGTATAGTTCTCGAATGGACTCGGGTATGGCCAGGTTCATATCCGCTACGATTGTCGCGCCTTCATAATCAGAATTGTCAATCGAATCGACATGGATGGCCCCGAAACTTCCAGTCAATAGTGATTCGCAATAGCCGTCCGAGCCTGACTCAATCCATTTTCGTGAGGCGCGGGGGCCGAGATGTATAGCCTGTCGTCCCAGTGTGATCACACGACCTAGCTTTCCATGGTTTTCCGTGACGTAACGAAGCAGGTTCAAAGAATGCTTATCAATGCCCATTGTTTGCAGTTATCCAGAATGTTTTGAAGAATCTATCAAGCGGGAACGCACGGCGAAGGCGGTGAAAGCGATTCCGATTATCGCCATGCTCCACTCCGAGCAAGCCAGAGCCAGTGGCATGCCGGTGGCGCCAAATGTCCTGGCAAGGATCGTAGCGGCGGCTACCAGAATCACCAGGCCAGCGACTTCGAATCCCGCGCGCATCCAAGGTCTGCCAAGTGCCATCAATACGCTCCCGGAAGTCATGCGCAAGGCCATGCCGGGCACAGCAAGCGTCAGGAAATGCAAGGTGTGTTCGATACCCTGATACTCCTTGCCGAAGAGCCATGTGAGTTCGGGCGCAATGAACCACAAAGCAGCTGCCACCGCGATACTGTAGGCAAGTGCTGCAATAAAGATACTGCGCACCAAGGGGATGGTGCGCCCAGGATCTGAATGTCCATCCTTGAACAAGCGCGGAAGCGCGGACAGGATCATGGCGATGATGGGTAGGGTGGCGGCGCCGATCACTCGCGCACCGGCTGCGTATACCCCGCTGTCAGCGAGAGGCAGAAGCTTTGTGGCCAACGTCTTGTCCAGTTCCGAAGGACTGGCGGTAGTGACGTTCAGAGCAGCATATCCAGCGGCTTCGCGCAACTCGGCCATGCTGGGCATGCGCCATTGTCCAGGCGCCGACCATGGCTCCGGCATGACGAGAGTTGTGAATGCAAGTGCTAGCACTGAGACCGTGAAATATGCATAAGCATAAACCGTTAGTGGTTGCGTCGGACCGAGCAAGAAAATGCCGGCAGCAGCGGTCAGGCGAAGCGCCAGTGGCAGTGTGGTCAGCAATTGGGAGCGTGCGACGCGGCCCAATGCGAGTTGTTCTGACGCCGGCAGCCCGAAAAGCGGCTGCAGCAGGGTCTCGGTGGCACCGATCGCAAGCAGTACGTGAAGTGGTACCGCCGCCTCGCGCAAGCCCGTCAGGCAGATTGTCATGAAGATCGCAAGAAGCAGCATCCCGAAAGCGAGCGTGCAGGGAACGGCATAGCTCATCACTCGTTCGCGGCGTGACGAATCACGTGACATTTCGCCCAGCAACACCAGGTTCATGCCGAATGTGGAGAGCGTTCCCATCATCACGGCAAGTGCTGCGACTCCAGCGAACGCACCATAGTCGTGCGGGCCGAGAAGTCGAGTAACCAGCAACAACGTGCCCGCCTGCACCAGTAGGCGAATGCCCAGCACCAAGGTGGTTCGTATTGTCCCGCGGGCGATCGGGCCTTTGTCGATGCGGTGGACATTTAGTCGCCAACGAGTCACGAAGGTTCAGCACGTGGCAGGTGCAACGAGCGACAACTTGATGGTTTTATGGAGGAGGCGCGCCATCGTGCAGACTTCAAACCATGCCCCGATTCAAATTGCCTAATCATGATCCAGAACCGCGCTTCAGTATGGACGACGTGGATGTGATCACGCGCGCCACTTCCGCATCGGACAATCCTGCCGAAAGCGGGAGGCTGACCGTCAGTCTCCCGGCTAGCATGGCATTGGGCCACTGTTTTGGCTCCCATGAAAAGCGATCGCTGTAATAAGGATGTTCGGGTATCGATAGGTAGTGCACGCCAGTTCCAATGCCGTGCTCGTACATGGCGTTGATTAATGCATCGCGCCCGATGCCGCAGAGAGACTCTTTCAGTTGAAGGGTGAAAAGGTGCAAAGCAGGCCGGGTGTCCGGCGCTGGTGCGGCGGGCAGCGACACGGGCAATTCAGTGAATGCCTCCATGTAGCGGTCCCAGATTTGCTTACGGCGCAGGTGGTTGTCTTCCAAGCGCGCAAGTTGATGGATGCCCAGGGCCGCCTGGATATCCATCATGTTGTATTTGAAGCCGGCCTCGACCACTTGATAATGCTTATAGCCCTGGTCACCGAAACGGTGCCAGGCATCCTTGCTCATGCCGTGCAGGGCGAGCATGCGAGCGCGGTCGATACGTGACTGTTCGCGGCCTATGATCATGCCGCCTTCACCCGTCACCACGTTCTTGGTGGCGTAGAAGCTGAAACAACCGAAATCACCAAAGGTGCCCGCCTTGCGGCCGTGGTATTCGGTCTCGATGGCATGCGCGCAGTCCTCGATGACGACTAGGTCGTATTTCTTGGCGATGGCCATGATCGCGTCCATGTCGCACGGCCGGCCGGCGAAATGCACGGGCAGAATGGCCCGCGTGCGCGGCGTGATGGCATCCTCGATCGCCGCCGGGTCGATGTTCATCGTCACTGGATCGATGTCGGCCAGTACCGGGGTCAGACCGGCGTGGATGATGGCGTTGACCGTGGCGCAGAAGGTCAGAGGCGTGGTGATGACCTCGCTTCCCGGTTCCAGGCCCGCTGCAACCATGCTCACGTGCAGTGCCGCGGTACATGAATTGACCGCGGCGACCTGGTCGGACCGGACGCCCTTGTATGCAGCGAAATCACGTTCGAATCGGGCCACGCGCGGTCCGGTACCCAGCCAGCCGGAACGCAGGCAGGCCTCGACTTCGGCGATTTCCTCTTCGCCGATATCCGGGGCGCCGAAGACAATGTACGGGTCGTTGCCTTGGCTCGATTCCGGTTTTTTGCCTGAAGGTTTCATGGCATGTGCATGGTGTGAATGAAGGACGTTGTCTGCCTGCAGGCGGGTGGGTGTACGGAAGAATTTCGACTCAGCATACCGCTGTATGGGCCAGATGCTGTTCTCCTGCTACGGACTGTTTTTGTGGGCGGCTTCAACACGGGTCTTGAGGTTGTCGATACTGCCCTGCAGTCGACCGCCTATGTTCAGGCGCTCGAGGGAGCGGATCTGACCTTGCGCCTCAGCCAGCTTCCCATCGCGCAGATACATGCGCGCAAGGGTGATGTGGTAGGCCGGCACGTCCGGAGCACGGGCGACCGCCTGTTCGGTCATGTGCAGGCCCAGGCTGTGATTGCCCATCACGTTCCAGGCGTAGTCGCCATAGGTGGCAAACAGGCGTGCATCCGGTTCGGGGTGGGACAGGGCCGCCTCGAAGGCTTGCTGCATGCGCTTTTGTGGTAATGGGCATAGCCCTTTGCGTGCACAGTCGGTGAGGGCGGCGAGTGAGCTTTCATCCTGCACGCCGGGTTTTTTTGCCTTCAGGCTGGCGATCATGCTGCCCCACCAGGCCGGCTTGATGGGGCGGTGCATGCGCGCGTTGAAGAAGATCAGCGCCTGTTGCGGCAGAATCGAGGAATCCGGGAGGCGCGCTGCACGTTCCAGCGGCGCATACACCATCGGCGTGAACGGCGAGGCCGGATCGTAATGGGAGTCGATAATGTAGATGCGGCCCAGTTCGTATTGCGCGCGCGGCGATGCGGGCGCGCGCGCTGCCAGGTCGCGCGCCAGCCGCAGCGGGCTGCCCCAGGCATAGGCCGTCAGCGCCGTCATCACGCTCCACATCAGCAACAGCGCAGCCAATACAGCCTGGCGAAGGCGGGCGTGAGGTTGCGCGGAAGGCACGGCCAGCAGCGGAATAATCGCAAGCATCAGGCCAAAGCTGGCGAAATAGTTGCGGTGCTCGTAGATCAGCTCCAGCGGAATGATGCTGCCGGTCAGCAGATGACAGCCCAGGAACAGGGCCAGGCCGAGTGCAACCAGGGGGCGTTTTTTGCGCCAGGCGAAAATCCCGACGACGAGCAGGCCGAGCACCAGGATGCTGGCCAGCGTGGTCCATGGATGGAGCAGCCCCGTGGAAACGTGGAAATCGTCGTGGTAGAAGCTCAGCCAGTGCGGAAGGGGCAGCAAGGTCCAGGCGATGTAACCGACCACAATGCGCGCTTCGCTCAGCAGCCGGGTGCCCAGGGTGAAGTCGCGCGTGGACCAGTTGTCCGGGTTCAGCACATGCGGGATCAGCCAGGCGAGGCCGATGAGCATCGGCAGCAGCAGCACGACCACGAACACGCTGAGTACGGATCGACTCCTGTGCGAGGCATCTGACGACTGGAATCGGAACACGATCCACTCGATCAGAAAGGCATACAGCGGCAGCATGACCGCGGTTTCCTTGGCGGTGATCCCTACGACGGTGGGGATGATCAGGCTGGCGATGCACAAGAGCAAGCCCTTGCCGTTGTGGCGTTCGGTGGACGGTTCCGATGTGTCTGGATGGAGGGTGGGCTGCAGCATCCGCAGACGACCAGCCACGTAGCCGACCAGCCCCAGCATCACGAACAGGTTGGCCAGGCTTTCCATGCGCTGCACCACGTACAGTACGCCTGTCAGATTGATCGGCAGCAGCATCCATGCCCCCGCGATGAGCGCGGCAACCACACCTTCCTGCGCGAGCAGAGGGGGCATCGGATCAGGAGGTTTGTTCCGCACGGATCGCAGCAGCATGCGCGCGAGGAAAAAGGCCAGGATCCCGTTGAGCAAATGAATGACCAGGTTGGTCAGTTTCCAACTGAAGGGGTGCAGGCCGCTGACCAGGTAGTTGGCGGCAAAGCTCAGCGAGGACAGGGGGCGCTTGAATAGGCTGGAGGGCGAGGACAGCGCGGCGCGTGTCAGGCTGGCCACGCTGGCATGGCTCGGCTGCACCCCCGGGTTTTCGACGATGTTGGGGTAGTCATCGAACAGCCAGCTCCCTGACAGGCCCGGCCAGTACACGAGGGTGGTGATCCCGAGCGCAATGAGCAGCAGCCATCGCCCAGGTTGGCGTGTGCGAGTCGGTGAAGTCATCGACAAAGACTAGACGGGCGCCGAGCCTGCACGCAAGACGGTCGATCTGTCTTGCGCCTGCCGGGGTCTATGGCTCCTTTGCATGGGTGTCCGCAGCGCCGGATGCCTGAGCCTTTTTCTCAATCGCACGGATCCTGGCGATGTCTTCGGCGTTGATGGCGCGGTCGTTGACCAGCAGCCTTCGCAGCAGGGGCAGGCGTGCATAGTTGGTGTCTTCCAGGGTGGCGATGGCCTGCTTGTACAACCCGGCGCTGACCAGATACTTGGCCTCCAT
>NZ_JAQIBU010000122.1 GCF_027858935.1 Oleiagrimonas sp.
GCCCGTGCGTGAGACCTTCCTCGACTTCCTGGTCAAGGTGGATTGGCCTCGCGGCCAGTTGCTGCGTGAATACACCGTGCTGCTGGATCCACCGGGCAGCGAAGCCACGGCGAGGCTGCAAGGTGCAGTCACGCCGAGTGCCGCCGTGTCACCGAAACCGGCACCGGAACCAGCACCGAAACCGGCACCGAAACCGGCACAGAAACCGGCCAAGACTGCGGCGCCAGCGAAACCAGCGCCAGTGGCAAAGGCAGCGCCCGAGATGAAAGCCGCGGCCAAACCGGTGCAAAGGAAGCCGACGCCCAAGCCGGCACAGAAAAAGATGAAGCCGGTCGCCCGGCCGCCCGCACCGTCAGCCCAGGTCCAGAATGGTAACTACGGCACCGTCCGGCACGGGCAGACGTTGTGGGGCATTGCCCGCAATCAGCGCCCCGGGGGCGTCAGCATCAACCAGATGATGCTGGCCCTGAAGTCGGCCAATCCGCAGGCCTTCTACAAGGACAACATCAACGCACTGAAAAGCGGAGCTGTACTTCGCATTCCGACCCGCGATGAGCTCCTCGCACAAACCGCAGCGGCGGCCACGTCCGAGGTGCTGCGGCAGGATCGCTCCTGGAGCGCCATGGCGCCCCACCGTACGACCATGGTGGCATCCACCGGCCCCGGCGCAGCCAGCCGTCCGGGCAAACCGGCGTCCTCCAGCATGTCGGGCGCAGCGTCGAACCGTTCCGGAGACGAGCTCAAGTTGGTGCCGCCCAGCAATGGCGGGGAGAGCACCGGTGCGCGTGCCGGGGTGGCCGGTGGCAGCAACAAGGTCGCCGTGGAGCAGCTGCATCAGGAGGTTTCCCGCGCCAAGGAAGCGCTGTCCAGCGCCCAGCAGCAGACCGCTGACCTGCAGGCCCACCTGAAGAGCCTGAAGGATATCCAGAGCAAGAACAATCGGCTGCTCGACCTCAAGAACGCCGAAATCACCGAGTTGCAGAACAAACTTGCCGCCGCAGACAAACCGTCCGCCGCGGGGTCCGCCCTTGCGCCTGCCGTGAACGGCAGTGTTCCTGCTTCCGGGTCCAGCGCTGCGATCGCGATGGCCGCGAGCGGGGCCGCTCCGGCGAAAGCTTCCACGGCTACGGCTGGCAGCGTGGCAACCACGCCCAAACCGGTTGCAGCCACGCCCAAGCCGGTAGCCAAGCCGTTGCAGTCCAAGCCCGTACCTCGACCGGCTCCAGTCCAGCCCTGGTATGGGCCGCTGTGGGTCAAGCTGATCGCGGCGCTGGGCGTGATTGTGTTGCTGCTCCTGCTCCTGCGCAGCAAGCGCAAGGCTGGATCGTCCAAGCCTTCCCTCAACCAGCGTTCCCTTGCCGATCAGTTCGGTGACTCGTCCTTTGGCCCTGCCGCGGACGACGACGGCGATGAGGAGCAGGATGACCTGCTTCGTGAGCTGGCCGAAAATCCGGAGGATCTGGGGCTGCACCTTGAGCTGGTGAGCTTCTACTATGCGCGTCGCGACGTGGAGCGTTTCGAGTCCGCCGCCGAGGCCATGCGCACGCACATCAGCGACCCGCAGCAGCAGGAATGGCAGGACGTGATCATGATGGGTGAGGAACTTTCACCCGACTATCCGCTGTTTGCCGCTGACGAAGGCGCCTATTCGCCCGAGATTCCGGATGAGGAAGATGAAACGCATCCGCTCCCGGACGAGGGCGGCACGGCCACTCCAGGCAGTGCGGATAGTGACTGGCATGACGCACGGGATGAAGCGGACCCGGAGGACGCGATCGGGACTTCCGAGCACTATGACTTCCACGTGGGTGATGACGAGATGCCGGCTCCCGGGATGTCGAGCGAGGAGGATCCTGATGACTTGCCGCCTCTGGATGGACCGGCTTCTTCCTCCGACCTGGAAGATTTCACCTTGCCCGGGGACGATGTCACCAGCACGTCGCTGGATACAGAGGACGATGTTTCTCCGGCATCCGGGGCCGATGTGGTATCCGACGCCGATACCGAAAGCGAAAGCGAAACCGAAACCGACACCGAAACCGAAACCGACGCCAAGCCCGAGAACGATGTAGAGGGCGAAGCTGAGGACGATGTCGAGCCAGACGCAGCATCCGGAATGGGCGGCGACGCGGTGGATACCAAGATCGATCTGGCGCGGGCTTACATGGACATGGGCGATCCGGAAGGAGCCCGGGCCATGCTTGAGGAGGCCATGCACGAGGGCAGCCAGTCCCAGCGCGACATGGCGCAGAAGATGCTGGACGAGCTCGACTGACCTGCGCGGCTTGTCGTACCTGACCACGCCGGTCCCGGCAGCGGGGCCGGCGTCGTTGTATTCTTGGCCGCTTTCCCTTACCACCCGACATCTGCATGCGTATCGCCCTGGGTATCGAATACGACGGCACCGACTTCATGGGCTGGCAGCGACTGAGCCATGGACCGACCGTGCAGGCAACGCTGGAGCAGGCGCTTTCGACCGTGGCCAACGCACCGGTGACGGTGATATGCGCCGGACGTACCGAC
>NZ_JAQIBU010000192.1 GCF_027858935.1 Oleiagrimonas sp.
GTAGGCGATTTCCTCGGGGCAGCACACTTTCAGGCCCTGCCGCCGCTCGATGGTGGCAATGAAGTTGGAGGCCTCCACCAGCGAGTCGTGGGTGCCCGTGTCCAGCCAGGCATAGCCGCGGCCAAGCTGTTCGAGCATCAGCGAACTGTCCTCGAGGTAACAGCGATTGAGGTCGGTGATCTCCAGTTCGCCGCGCGGCGAGGGCTTGAGGTCCGCGGCGTAATCGCATACACGCCCATCGTAGAAGTACAGGCCGGTCACGGCGTAGTTGGAGCGTGGTTTGGCGGGCTTTTCCTCCAGCCCGATCACCCGGCCCTGCTGGTTGAACTCGGCCACGCCGTAGCGTTCGGGATCGTCCACGTAATACCCGAAGACCGTGGCGCCACGGCGCCGGGCGGCGGCGCGGCGCAGCAGCTCGGTCAGGCCGTGCCCGTAGAACAGGTTGTCGCCCAGGATCAGGCAGCTGGGCTTGCCGTCGACAAACTGGCGACCGATCAAGAACGCCTGCGCCAGGCCGTCCGGCGAGGGCTGCACGGCGTACTCGATCTCGATGCCCCACTGCGAGCCATCGCCCAGCAGCCGCTGGAACAGGGCCTGCTCGTGCGGCGTGTTGATCATCAGCACCTTGCGGATGCCGGCCAGCATCAGGGTGGCCAGCGGGTAGTAGATCATCGGCTTGTCGTACACCGGCATCAGCTGCTTGCTGACCGCCTGGGTGATCGGGTACAGCCGGGTGCCGGAACCGCCGGCCAGGATGATGCCGCGCGTGGTGCTCATGCGTGTGCTCCTTCGCCGAGGCGTTGCATGCGGTAGCTTCCGTCCAGCACATGCCGCACCCAGGCCTGATGGTCCAGATACCAGTCCACGGTGCGCTGCATGCCCGAGTCAAAGCTCTCGCTGGGCGTCCAGTCCAGCTCGCGACGGATCTTCCCGGCGTCGATGGCGTAGCGGCGGTCGTGGCCGGGACGGTCCTTGACGAAGGTGATCAGCTGCTCGCGTGGACGGCCATCGGCCAGGGGCTGGCGCGCATCCAGCAGCGCGCAAAGCGTCTTGACCACGGTCAGGTTCTCGCGCTCGGCATGGCCGCCGACGTTGTAGGTTTCGCCCACGCGCCCGGACTCCAGCACCCGGCGAATCGCAGCGCAGTGGTCGCCGACAAACAGCCAGTCGCGCACGTTGCGGCCGTCGCCGTACACGGGCAGGGCCTCGCCGGCCAGCGCCTTGTGCAGCACCAGCGGGACCAGCTTCTCGGGAAACTGGTAGGGGCCGTAGTTGTTGGAGCAGTTGGTGGTCAGCACCGGCAGGCCGTAGGTGTGGTGGAAGGCTCGCACCAAGTGGTCCGAGGCCGCCTTGGAGGCCGAGTACGGCGAATTGGGCGCGTACGGCGTGTCCTCGCGGAACATGCCCTCGTCGCCGAGCGAGCCGTAGACCTCGTCGGTGGACACATGCAGGAAGCGGAAGTCCTCGCGTGCAGGACCCTCCAGCGCACGCCAGTAGTCGCGCGCCGTTTCCAGCAGGGCCAGGGTGCCGACCACGTTGGTCTGCACGAATTCGGCCGGACCGTCGATGGAGCGATCCACGTGCGATTCAGCAGCAAAGTTGACGATGGCGTCGGGTCGATGTTCGCGCAACAGCCGCTCGACCAGCGTGCGGTCACCAATGTCGCCGTGCACGAAAACATGTCCCGGGTGTTCGCGCAGCGTGGCCAGCGTCTCAGGATTGCCGGCGTAGGTCAGTTTGTCCAGGTTCACCACGCGCAGGCCGTCTGCGATGGCCTGCAACACGAAGTTGCCTCCAATGAAACCGGCGCCGCCGGTGACCAGAAGAGTTTTCATTCAGCTCAAGTCCCTATGTTCTGTGATCAATGGCAGGTAAAAGACAGATGCAGTATCCGATCATGCACGAAGTCGCATTGCGGGCAACTCCATCATGCAGACATGCAGCGCCAGCGCGATTCACGCTGCAGATGCGGCGCGTGCTTCCAATGCCACCACGGCCGGCAGCGCCTTGCCTTCGAGAAACTCGAGGAACGCACCGCCGCCGGTGGAAATATAGGACATGCCGTCCTCGACGCCGTACTTGTCCACCGCAGCCAGGGTGTCACCACCGCCAGCAATGGAGTAGGCGTCGGATGCGGCGATGGCACGGGCCAGGGT
>NZ_JAQIBU010000198.1 GCF_027858935.1 Oleiagrimonas sp.
CGGACCACGTTGTCGGCGACGCTGGCAGAAAGTCCGGCCACGTGCGAAAGCAGCGGTGCCGAGGCCGTATTCACATCCACGCCCACGGCGTTCACGCAGTCTTCCACGCAGGCATCGAGCGAACGCGCCAGACGTGCCTGGTTGACGTCGTGCTGGTACTGGCCCACGCCGATGGCCTTGGGCTCGATCTTGACCAGCTCGGCCAGTGGATCCTGCAGGCGGCGCGCGATGGAGACGGCGCCGCGCAGGGAGACGTCCAGATCCGGGAATTCGCGCGCGGCGGTTTCGGAGGCCGAATAGACCGACGCCCCCGACTCGCTGACCACGATCTTGGCCAGTGTGAGCGACGCATGCTTCTTGATCAGCTCGCCGGCCAGTTTGTCGGTTTCGCGTGAGGCCGTGCCGTTGCCGATGGCGATCAGGGCCACATGGTGCTTCTCGCACAGGTGCGCGAGTTCTGCGATGGACCGGTCCCATTGGCGCCGCGGTTCATGCGGGTAGATGGTGTCCGTATCCAGCAGTTTCCCGGTGGCGTCGACCACGGCGACCTTGACGCCGGTTCGGATGCCGGGATCCAGGCCCATCACCGCCTTGGGCCCGGCGGGTGCGGCCAGCAGCAGGTCCTTGAGGTTGTCGCCGAACACCGAGATGGCGGCGTTCTCGGCCGCTTCGCGGGCGTGGCCGAACAGATCCAGTTTCAGGTGCAGGTGCAGCTTGGCATGCCAGGCCAGACGCACGGTATCGGCCAACCAGGGATCCGCCGGGCGTCCGCGTTGGACCATACCGGCATGCTGGGCCACCCGAGCAATGCCATCGGCATGACCCTGCTCGGCGTCCGCGCCGGGGGGCTCCAGCTCCAGGTCGATGATACCCTCGTTGCGTGCCCGCATCAGCGCCAGCAGGCGGTGCGAGGGAATTGTCGCAAGGGCCTCATTGTGATCGAAGTAGTCGCGAAACTTGGCGCCCTCGGTCTGCTTGCCCTCGATCACGCGCGCGCGGATGCGACCGCCCTGCCAGAGCCAGTCGCGCAGGGCGCCGACCAGCGTTGCATCCTCGGCGATCGATTCCATCAGGATGGCGCGCGCACCCTCCAGCGCGGCCTTGACGTCGGTCACGCCCTTGTCGGCATCGATGAAGGCTTCGGCGCGTGTTTCGGGCGCCACGGACGGATCTTCGCGCAGCGCCTGCGCCAGCGGTTCCAGGCCCGCCTCGCGCGCGATTTGCGCCTTGGTGCGGCGCCGGGGCTTGTACGGCAGATACAGATCTTCCAGGCGCGCCTTGGTCTCGGCGCCCTCGATCTGCTCACGCAGGGCGTCGTTGAGATGGCCCTGTTCCTCCATGCTGGCCAGGATGGCCGCGCGACGATCCTCGAGTTCGCGCAGGTAACGCAGGCGTTCTTCCAGCAGGCGAAGCTGGGTGTCATCCAGGCCACCGGTCGCCTCCTTGCGGTATCGGGCGATGAAGGGAACCGTGGCGCCGTCGTCGAGGAGTTTTATCGCGGCGTGGACTTGGGCCGTCTGCGCGGCGATATCTTCGGCAATACGTTGTTCGATGCTGAGCATGGGGGGTTGCTGAATCCTAGCAGTTTCGTGGAAAAGGGGTGGGAAAGTTGCTGCAAACGGGCTGCATCTTCATTTCGCCGCTTGCGTCGCTGGCAGTATGACCAGCTGCCTTCCCGTCGCCGGATCGATCCGGTTCCCGGGCGCTGGAAGTGTGTCATTTGCAGCCGCGCTTTTGCACGTCTTTGTCAGTGGACGCCCGAACGCGATCATTGCGCTCACCCGCTATCGTAGCGGAGTCGATCGGTGGCTTACTGTACGGGTACCACGGCGACGGGTTCGTCGTCGGCGGGGGTGTCCTTGTTGTGGATCAGCTTGCGCAGGAACGGGATCAGCACCACCAGCGCGATGCCGACCAGCAGGCTGCCACCGCCCAGCTTGGCGAACAGGCTGGCATAGGCCGGGTCGGTAGCCAGCGGGGTAGTGCCGGCGGGTTCGGGGATCATGCCCGAAAAATCCCCGGCGAACAGCGAGGCCAGTCCGGTCACCAGCATCCAGCTGCCCATCATGATGCCCTGGTACTTGCGTGGCGCCAGCTTGCCGATCATCGCGTAGCCGATCGGCGAGATCAGCAGCTCGCCGATGCTCTGCAACACATAGCTGCCGAAAAGCCATCCGAACCCGAC
The DNA here is from genome assembly GCF_027858935.1 of Oleiagrimonas sp. Taxonomy (GTDB): domain Bacteria; phylum Pseudomonadota; class Gammaproteobacteria; order Xanthomonadales; family Rhodanobacteraceae; genus Oleiagrimonas. The sequence continues at coordinate 2,186 of NZ_JAQIBU010000198.1, forward strand.
CAGGCCCTGTCCGTCGGCGAACAAGATGCCGGCAGGCAGGGCGAGAAACCCGAAACCCATCAGCAGCAGGGAGACCGAGAACTGCGCGGGAATGTCGATGTTCCAGCCACGTGTCCGCATGCGGTTGAACCAGGCCGCCATCAGCGGTCCGCCGAGCACGATCACCACGGTGTTGATGTTCTGGATCCATTGCGGCGCAACCGTGATGCCCCAGACCTTCAGGTCCACGTTGTTGACGGCGAACAACTGCAGGCCGCTCGGCGCCATCAGGTAAAGCGCCCAGAACACCAGCGAGCCCAGCGCCAGGATCAGGTAGGCCCACATGTTGTGCCGCTCGATCCTGTCGCGGTGTTGCACCGTGATATAGACCAGTGCCGCCGCGACCACGGCGCAGATGGCCTTGATCAGGGTTTCTGTAGAGCCGGGATTCTGCAGCAGCAACCAGACCACCGGCACCAGTCCGATGAGAATCGCGATGCCCGCGATGAAGCGCCATCGATATTCCTTGCGTGATACATCAAGCAAGGTCGTATGGCGGTCGGACAGTGTTTTCCAGTGAAAGGTGGCCAGTACAATCGCGAGGAAATTGCCCAGGGTCGCAAATATGAACAGGCTCGCGTAGCTCTGGGTGAGCTGGTAATGGCCGGCAACCGCGAAGCCGATGAAAAAGCCCAGGTTCATGCCTGCGTAGTTCCACAGGAACGCGCCTTCGCGGCGACTGTCTTCGGGCGTGAAACGCTGGGTCAGCATCATGTTGATGCAGGTCACGTTCAATCCGCTGCCAGTGAGGAACAGCGCCAGTCCCCAAGACAGCATGGCGGTGGTGCCCAGCGCGATCAGGCCGCAGCCCAGCACTTGCAGCAGCATGCCGCCTACGAACAGGTTCCGGTTGCTCAGGAAACGCCCGCCCAGATAGCCGCCGAACAGGTGCAGCCCGTAGTTGAACGCGCCGAACACACCCATGACCGCCGTGGCCTGCTTGATCGAAAAGTGCAGATGTTTGGTGGTGTAAAGGACCAGCGTGGAATACAGCACTGCGAAGCCGAGCGTGGATGCCGTCTGGATAAAGAACAGCGCGCCGGCGCCTTCGGGAATGTTTGTGTTCATGCGCTTGAACGTGAGCAAGTCCATCTCCTTTCAGCGATCAGGTCAAGGCGGTTCGTTCCCGGACATTCGGGTACTTGAAAGCGGGAACGCTCCCGGCGGATGGCATGCAAACAGGCGTGGTGTACGTTATTTCGCACCGTTCAAGCAGTGGATGAAAACCGGGCCAACGGGCAGAGCCGTTCACCCGGACTGCATGATAGAACGGATTGCGCCAGCAAAATCACCGTCTGCGGGGCATCAACAATCGCCTCGGGATTTGTTTTAATGGAAGGATGCGTTTACACGTTTGATCTGGAGGTTCGCATGCACTGGAAAACCCGGTTGCTGCACATGACGGCGAAGGTCCCCGAAGGATTCCGCTCGCTGGTCTCGCCGGTCCATCGCGGATCGACGGTGGTGTTCGATCGCCAACGCGACGCACACGACAACTGGCGGGCCGACCAGGAAGGGTATGCCTACGGTTTGTTCGGCACGCCCACCGTGCTGGAACTCGGCGCCCGCATCGCCGACCTGGAAGGTGCGCGACACAGCTTCGTGGTGCCGTCCGGCATGGCGGCCATCGCTCTGGTCTACCTGGCTTGCTGTCGGCCGGGGGATCACGTGTTGCTGCCGTGGTCGGCCTATGGCCCGAACGTCGAACTGACCCGGTTCCTGACCGATTTTGGCGTGGAGATCGAGCAGTACGACCCGATGCTGGGCGAGGACCTGGCATCGAGGATCCGCGAGAACACCGCGCTGGTCTGGGTCGAAAGTCCGGGCTCGATCACCATGGAAGTGCAGGATGTGCCGGCCATCGTCAAAGCGGCGCACGAACGCGGCGTCCAAGTGGCGCTCGACAACACCTATGCCGCGGGCGTGCTGTTTGACGCCTTTGCCGCCGGGGTCGACATCAGCATCCAGGCGCTGACCAAATATGTGGGTGGCCACAGCGACCTGCTGATGGGCTCGGTGTCGGTCCGCGACGATTCCGGTTACGAGCGGATCGGCTCGACCTGGCGTCTGCTCGGCATGGGCGTGTCTCCCGATGATGCCAGCCGTGCGCTGCGCGGCCTGCAGACCATGGGCCTGCGGCTGGAACAGCTGGAAAGATCCACGCTTATAGTGGCGCGCTGGCTGAAGGACCAACCGCAGATCGCGCGCGTGCTGCACCCGGCCTTGCCCGACTGCGTGGGCCATGAATTCTGGAAACGGGATTTCACTGGCAGCGCAAGCCTGTTCTCGGTGGTGTTTGCGCCGCAGGTCACCGCGGCGCAGGTTTCCGACCTGGCCGATGCGCTGCAACTGTTCGATGCGGGCTACAGCTGGGGCGGGGTGCGTTCACTGGCGATGACGTACCCGACCCGTCGCGACCTTGCCCGTCGCTATGGCGGGGAGATCCTGCGCCTGAACATCGGGCTCGAGGCGCCGGACGACCTGATCGCGGACCTGCAGGCGGCCCTGGGCACGCTTCGGTGATACCGGACTTGGTCGGAAGCCTTGGCCTGCCGCCCCTTTCGGCCGGAACCATACTTCGATCCGTTGCCAGCAGAGCGAACTGATCAGCTCTGCGGCTGGTTGATCCGGTGCAGGGCCTGTTGGGAGGAATACAGGCCATCCACGGGCATCGCGTCCCCATCACCGTTGGCGAGCTGGGTGGCGTCCACCCAGGGAATGAAGTTGCGCGGTCCTGGAATATAGAGGTGCCAGTGGCCGTAGGCCTTCAAATGGCGCGCATAGCGAGCTATCGAGAATGTCACTGGTGTCTTGACGGTCCAGTGCGTCTTGTCGGCGTCCTTGCCCTGGGTCGGCAACTTGAAGGTCCATTGACTGGCCGTCTTCTCGGCGGACGTGGCCAGGTCATCTCGCCAGCGCTTCATCAGCATGTAAGGACCCCTGGTATACAGGTCGACCTGTTCGGTGGCGATTTTGTCGACTCGGCCCAGTCGATTGACGCGAATGACGAGGTAGACCGTGCCCGAAACGCGGTCTTGTCGTTCAAGTATGGGATAGAACGGCGCCTTGGGGCGTCCGTTGTAACGAACGCTCCTGTTGCTGTCATTGGATCCGAAGCGCGTTCCGCTGATGCTGAGCGCATATCGGTTCTTGCCCTGGGGGCGAGCCGTGATGCGAAGATACATCCTGGCTTTTGCGGACACGGGTGATCCATGCCGAAGTACCGGCTCGAAGCGCCAGCGGGAGATGTTCCTGGCCAGCAATTGCGTCACCGATGCAGGCAGCTTGTCCTTCTGGTCCAGGGTATATCCGATGACGCGTCCCTTTGCTGATACCGCGATGCTGCCGCTGACCATCATGCTGGCCCTGACTTCGGACGTGGATGTAGACCCCATGACCACGCCAGACAGCATCCAGCCAAGCATGGCAATCCATGCATATTTCATCTTGAGAACCCCTTTCTGCCCTGCAAATCCATCTGGCATGGGAATGCGGATGTCCTGACAGGTGCGCTGGAACGGCATTTTTTGTTCGTTGGCACGACGTTTGCATGGAAAACCGTGACCGCATACTCGTTTTCGAAATCTGGAAACTGCCATGAACATTCTCAACGTCCACCCGACTTCACCGGAAAACCCGCAGGGACGGGTCAACCGCTTCATGCATCGTTATATCTCATGCAGGGGCGCCTTGGCGATGAAGGAGATCATGAGTACCGACGCCGATCCGCGCGAGTGTGACGTCCGGGAGGTTGCTGCAACCTCGCCAATCCGTGAACAACAAGTGATGCATGCGCCGCTGGCCAGCACGAGCCAGGCCATGACCACTTCGTCGGACGGCAGTTTCCTGAGTCTGTTCATGCAGGCTTTTGCCGCTGCGCGTCAGCCCATGACCACGAACGTCAGTCAGGAAACCCCGCACAGCATGGCCGCGTGAAACTTGCGCCTTCCCGTTTTGGACATGCTGGCAAGAACATGACACCTACGGATTTGCGTTGAGGCCCTCGACGTAGGACGACAAGGCGTGGATCTGCTCCATGTTCAGTTTCTGGGCAACCTGGACCACCAGTTTGGCATGCGGACTGTCGCCCCACGCCTTGCCGTCATGCCATCCGGTGAGCACCTGGGTCACGTACTGCGCATGCTGTCCGGCGATACGCGGGTACATCTTTTCGCTGTTGCCCAGGCCTTTCGGACCATGGCAGGACTGGCATGAAGGAAGTTGTACCGATGCGATGCCATTTTCGTAGATTGATTTGCCCAGCTCGGGCTTGTAGTCGTCAG
>NZ_JAQIBU010000308.1 GCF_027858935.1 Oleiagrimonas sp.
CGTCGTGTTGGTCCCAACCTTGCCGCCAGTCGCCGCGCTGGTCTTGATCCCAGCCGCGGCGCCCGCGGTGGTCGTAGATGACCTGAGGTTCACCGTAGACCACGCGAGGCGCGTAATAAACCGAACGCTGGTAGTAGACCGGCGGTGGCGGGTAGTACGCTCGTGTGGTGTAGCGCTCGACCGGTGGTGGGGCGAACAGGCCGCCCAGATTGACACCCAGGAAGACGCGCGTGTGGGCAGATGCCGCTACCGGAACCATCATTGCAACTGCCAGTGCAGCACCTGCCAACGGGTGAATTGTGCGCTTTGTCGTTTTCATGATGTCCTCTTTGCGGTGTGGCGGGCTTGTGCTCTCACCCGGCACCTACAAGCTGCGGCAAACGGCTTAGCGCAAACTTAGAGCCGTGGATTACGTTCAGCGTGCGGTTTGCCAAGCAGACCGTCCCGTTCATAGGTAACGTAGCCTCTGGGGACGGTACATAAAGCGGAGATCCTCATAGTCCGCCTAGCACTAGGCGACCCGCTTCAATCTCTCGCGAACGACCGCTTTGTGTCACTCTATTTAGGAGGTCGACCGGCTGAAGTTGGCCGTGGACCGCACTTGCGGTCCCGATGAGGGCCGGGCAAGCTGCGAAAGGCAGAAGACCGCCCAATCGAGACACTGAAAAGGAAACGTGCGTACTGTGGCCCGTTACGCCCTCCGGGAGAGGGGACGACGCAGCGATCGACACAGAACCTTGCCATGGAGTGGGGTATTGCTGTGCGCTGAGCTCGCCTGCCGGCGGCAACGTACGGAAAACGAACGGTGATGAAGCGTAGTTGCAAGGTCGTCAGCTGGACAGCAGCCATTCTGCTCGCCGTGCTGGTGATCGCGTTGGTAATGATCGCCACGTTCAACTGGAACCGACTCAAGCCAGCGCTCGACAGCCGCATCAGCCAGGCGATCGGGCGGCCGTTCGTGATCCATGGCGACCTCAGCGTGGCCTGGCGGCACGATGCCTCGGCAGGCTGGCTGCGCGACCTGCTGCCGTGGCCAGAGTTCACCGCGCGCGACGTCAGCATTGGCAATCCCGCATGGGCGGCCAAACCGGACTTTGCCCGGCTGGATGCACTGCGCTTCCGGCTTTCGCCGTGGCCGCTGCTGGCCCATCGCATCGTGGTGCCCTCGCTGCAGCTGGTGCATCCGGACGTGTATCTGCAACGCGACCGACTGGGCCGCGCCAATTGGGATTTTACGCTGCCCCCGGGCGGCAACGTGGTCTGGAAACTGCAACTGGGCTCGGTCGGCTTTGACCGCGGCCAGCTAGCTCTGGATGACGCCAGCCGCAAAATCCAGCTGCAGATGACAATCGAACCGCTGCAGCGATCGATTCCCTACGAGCAGATCGTTGCCCAGCAGGCGGCGGCCGCCAGCGCACAGGCGGACAGGATCGCCGGTGCCGCGGCCGGCAAGGCAGTGGGCGACCTCGGTACCCCGCGCGCCGTGTCTCCCGCCGCAGCCGCCACGCACTACCAGTTTGCGTGGCAGGCGGTCGGCAGCTACGAGGGCAAGCCGCTCAAGGGCAGCGGCAAGACGGGCGCGGTGCTGGCGCTGCACAGCGACACGCAGCCGTTTCCGCTGCAGGCCGATGTGCGCATCGGCGACACTCACATCGCGCTGGTTGGCACACTTGCCGATCCGCTGCAGCTAGATGCGCTGGACGTGAAGTTGTGGCTGTCCGGACCCAACATGGCCCTGCTTTATCCAATCCTCGGCATAACCCTGCCCGACACCCCGCCGTACGCGACCGCCGGCCAGCTCAGCGCGCAGTTGCATCGCCAGGGCAGCCACTTCAGCTATCGCGATTTTCACGGTCGCGTGGGCGGCAGCGATCTGGCCGGCAGCCTGGATTACCAGGCCGCCAGTGGCAGCCACACGCGGGCCCGGTTGAGCGGCAAGGTCAGCTCGAAGCTGCTGCAGTTCGCCGACCTGGCACCGCTGATCGGCGCCGGCACCGCCCGGGCCATGCCCGCCGCTGATGCCACCGCGCAGCGCACCGGCAAGGTGCTGCCGGTGGCGCCATTCCGCACGGACCGCTGGCGCGCGATGGATGCCGACGTGCAGTTGACCAGCGCGCACATCGTCCACGGCAGTACCCTGCCGATCGACGCACTGGTCACCCACCTGGTAATGGACAACGGCGTGCTCACGCTGGACCCGCTGCATTTCAACCTGGCCAGCGGAGCGGTAAACGGTGGGCTCAAGCTGGATGGCACGCAGTCGCCGATGCGCGGCGTGCTGCGCCTGGACGCGCGCCACCTGAAGCTTAACGAGCTGTTTCCCGGCTTGGCGCCGATGCGCACCAGCTTCGGCGAAATCAACGGTGACGCGTCGCTGGACGCGCGGGGCAACTCGGTGGCGGCCTTGCTCGGCAGCGCCGACGGTGAGCTTAAGTTGCTGATGAACGACGGTGCGATTAGTAAGACCTTGCTGGAAACCGCGGGCCTCAACGTCGGCAATATCATCATCGGCAAACTATTCGGCGACCAGACCGTGCAGATCAACTGCGCCGCCGCCGACATGCAGGCCAAACAGGGGCTGTTCGACATGCGCCTGTTCGTGTTCGACACCGCCGACGCGGTGATCAACGTGACCGGTACGGTAAACCTCGCCACCGAGCAGCTGAACCTCGATGTGCAGCCGCATACGAAGGGCGTGAGGATCTTCTCGCTGCGCTCGCCGCTTTATGTCAGGGGCTCCTTGGGCAAGCCCGACGTGGGCGTGCAGAAAGGCCCACTGCTGTTGCGCGCCGCCGGCGCCGTGGCGCTTGGCGTGATTGCCGCGCCGGCCGCCGCGCTGCTCGCGCTGGTCGCCCCCAGCCACGACAGCGATGGCAAAAACACTTGCCGAACCGTGCTCGAACAGCTGCGCAATTCCGGGCAGATCATGCCGGCCACCCAGGCCGCAACGGCGGTCAAGGCACGCGCGAAAAAGCCGGTACGCAAGTAGGCCTCGCTGGGTTCCAACCCGGTTCGGTTGACACCTTCATAAGGCCTGCGCATGCACAATGAATGGAGGCGTCTGATCGAGACGGCTGGTCGACTCCGTTTGCCAGCACTGCGGCCGAAGCAGGTCATTTGCAATGGCGAGGTGAGCAGGCGGCTGGCGCGTTGCAGCATCGAGGAGACCGTCACAGCCATACTGGCAAGGCGCCAGTCACCGCACCTGCGGCGCAAACCGACTGAATACCTTCAAGAGACTGCATCATGCTGATCCACTGGACACACATTGGCTCCACGATCGTGGCAGCGTTTCTGGCGTCGCTGGTCGAATGTGTCGAAGCGCTGACGGTCGTACTCGCTGTCGGCTTCGCACGAGGCTGGCGCGGCGCGCTGATGGGTAGTGGTACCGCGATGCTGGCGTTGTTGTGTCTCATCGCGGTCCTGGGTTCTGCGCTGACGCGGATTCCACTCGGCGTGGTCCAGCTTGCAGTGGGGACGTTGCTGTTGCTGTTTGGCATGCGCTGGCTGCGCAAGGCGATCCTGCGCGCTGCTGGCATCCTCGCCATGCATGACGAGACGGCGATCTACACGCAGCAGCAGGAGGTTCTTCGACAAATCGGCAGTAGCCGTGGCATCTGGGACAAGGTCGCTTTCGTTACGGCCTTCAAGATCACCATGCTCGAAGGCATCGAAGTCGTCTTCATCGTGATCGCGTTGGGTGCTGGCAACCCGGGGTTGCTGCTGCCGGCCAGTTTTGGTGCATTCGCGGCATTGGTGGTGGTTGCGGCACTCGGCATCGTGGTGCACCGGCCATTGTCACGGATTCCAGAAAATACATTGAAGTTCGTGGTCGGGGTCCTGCTGTCGAGCTTCGGCACGTTCTGGGTCGGTGAAGGGCTAGGGTTCGCGTGGCCCGGTCGGGACTGGTCGATTCTTGCGCTGATCGCCGGCTTCCTTGCCGTTGCGGCGATCACTGTGTCGGCGTGCCGTCGGCGCGCCTTGAGCGCATCGCACATCCTCTGAATAGTAGGAGTCATTCCATGGCATGGTTGAAAAGTATTTTTCGGGAAATCTTCGAACTCTTTGTCGATGACTGGAGCTTTGCCATCGCGATCCTGGTTTGGCTGTGCATACTCTGGCTCGCGCTTCCGCACTTGCCGATTCCCGCGGTCTGGCACGGCGTGATTCTGTTTGCCGGATTGATCGCGATTCTGATTGAGAGCACCTTGCGTCGCTCCCGGCAGCGGTAAAGCAATGGCGCTGCGCGAAACTCTCGCAGAGTCAGTAAGCAGCACAGCTCGAAGTCCGACCTTGAGGGGGTGGCGAAGGGGAAATACGATAGGCGGCGGCAAGTCACCAAGATCCCGCCGGATGCGACCACCCACCGCGATTCGACTGGAGATCCAACATGCTCGCGAAAATACCTGAGAAAGACTTGGCGTCCGAATTCCTGGCGGCGGAACGCACGTTCCTAGCGTGGGTGCGAACGAGTATTTCCATTATCACACTAGGATTTGTCATTGCCAAGTTCGGCGTGTGGTTGCGCGAGCTTGCCGCGCATCTGGAGCCAGGGACTCATATCCACCAGACTGGTATGTCGCTTCCGATCGGAGAAGTCATGATGGCGTTCGGTGGGATACTCGTCGTGCTTGCCGCCGCGCATTATCAAGCTGTGAATCGGGCTATTGAGCTCGGCGAGGTTCGAGCAAATCGCGGGCTCGTTGTGATCGTCACGATTCTGGTGGCGGTGCTGGCCGGGTGGATGATGTTTTATATGGTGTTGGCCGCAGGGAGCCCATGAAGTTGGGGTCGAAGCGAAGCCTGCGTAAGTCGCCATCGTGCTAGGAGGAGCGAAGCTCGTTCTGTATGTACTGGGCGGCTAGGATGGTTGGTCGGCGCGCACCATGAACGCGAGGATCTTGGCGCAACAATAAGTTCAACGGCAGCTTTGTGGCGTCAATTTGTGAGGAGCGAACGTCGCTTTTTTGTTAAGGGTTGTCCGACGCCTGCCCATGCGCTGACACTCCCAGTCTGCCGACGTGATGTCGGGCAGGCGTTGGACAAGCCTCAAGGGAGGAAACCGCGGGAATTACGACGCGAGGTTCGTCATGGCGCGCCACTGTTCTATGGAGATTTGAATAGTGCGGGAGCGGTCATGAGAGGAAATGGGAGCATGACGGATGCGATGGTGGTGCCGGTGTGGTCGGTTGAAGCATCGGCGAGGCGGTGAAGTGGCCCGTGATGGCGGTGAAAAGACAGTGGCGGGTGGCGCAGAACCATAGCTGCCCGCATCGGCAGTAACCGATGGCAGCAGGATGGGCCGTGGTCGAGATGGATGCTGGAGGCGGTGGTCATGGGGGTGCCCGAGGCACGTGCTGGCGAGCCAGGATGGCGATGATGATCATCGGTGCACCGCAGTGCGGGCACAGGAAGGTGGCTGCGTGCGGAACAGCAGAAGGTGGCGCCGGCGCAGTCGGCGACGGCTCGGGTGCGATGGGCGGTGCGGGTGCGGGTTGGCCGAGCAGTGCGCGTGCGGTGGCGAGTTTGTCCTTGCAGTCGGCATTGGCCATGAGCCCGTAGTGGCGGATACGATGAAACCCGCGGGGCAACACGTGGAGCAGAAAGCGCCGCATGAATTCACCGGCATCCAGCGTCATGGTCTTGTAGCGCGTGCGTCCCTTGGCGCGGTAGTCCTTCCAGCGGAACGTGACATCGTGCTGGTCCATGGCGACCAGTCGTTGGTTGGAGATGGCAACGCGATGGGTGTAACGGGACAGGTAGGCCAGCACGGCGGCCGGACCGCCGAAGGGCCGTTTGGCGTAGACCACCCATTCAGCACGGCGCATCGGTGCGAGCCACCGGGCGAAGGCATCCGCTTGCGCCAAGGGTGCATGTTCACCGAAGAACTGCAGTTGGCCGTTGCGGTGCGCCTGCACTAGGCGTTCGAGGAAGAGCCGCCGAAACAACCGTGACAGCACCCGCACCGGGAGGAAGAAGCCGGGCTTGCAGGCGATCCAGCGTTGGCCGTCCGGCGAGATGCCGCCGCCGGGCACGATCCCGTGCACATGCGGGTGGTGGGTCATCGCCGAGCCCCAGGTGTGCAGCACCAACAGCATGCCGATGCGGACCCCCAGATGTTTGGGATCGGCCGCGATGGTGAGCAAGGTCTGCGCCGTAGCCTGAAACAGCAGGCCATAGATGACCGCCTTGTTGGTGTAGGCCAAGGCGCTGATCGGTGCCGGCAGGGTGAAGACCACGTGGTAGTAATCGACCGGCAGCAGCTCGGTCTGCCGGGCTTCCAGCCAGCGTCGGGCAAGACTGCCCTGGCACTTGGGACAGTGCCGGTTACGGCAGGAGTTGTACGCGATCTGGAGGTGGTCGCAGGCGGGGCACTGCAGGCTATGGCCACCCAGCGCCGCACTACGGCACTGTTCGATGGCCGACATCACCTTGAGCTGACCCAGGCTCAGATGGCCGTGCTGTTCCTGACGCCAGTGCGGCCCGTGGGTGCGGAAAATGTCCGCGACCTCCAGGGCGAGGCGTGCCACGGGTCTATCCCGGTGGCAACCCCTCCAGGGGGCTGATCACCTGGCGCAGAATCTCGGTAGCGACCTGCGTGTACAGCGCCGTCGTCTCCAGCTTCTTGTGACCCAGCAGCACCTGGATCACCCGAATATCCACCTTCTGCTCCAGCAGGTGGGTCGCGAAGCTGTGCCGTAGCGTGTGCATCGACACGTGCTTGTCGATGCCGGCCGTCTGAGCGGCGGCGCGGATGGCGCGGTTGAGCTGGCGCGGCGTCAACGGGTTGACCCGGTTCATGCCGGGGAACAGCCAGCCACCATCGAGTAACTTGCCTTGGGCGTGTGCCGTGCGCCACCAGATGCGCAGCGTCTGCAGCAGCACCGGCGAGAGCATCGCAAAGCGATCACGGTGCCCCTTGCCCTGATCCACGCGCAAGACCATCCGTTGGCTATCGATGTCGCCGATCTTCAGGCCGACGACTTCGCTGACACGCAGCCCGGCACCATAGGCCACGGACAGCGCCGCCCGGTACTTGTCATTGCCAGCGCACTCGATCAACCGAGCGACCTCCTCGCGGCTCAATACCACCGGCAACCTGTGGGGGACGCGCACCGGGCTCATCTTGGCGAGAGCATCGGCACGCTCCACGGTCACCTCGAAGAAAAACTTCAATCCGGTGATCGCCGCGTTGACCGACATCGGCGAGACGCCGGTCTCCACCAGATGAAGCTGATAGCGCCGCAGGTCCTCGGCGGTCGCCGTGTCGGGAGGGCGGCGCAAGTAGCCGGCGAATCCGCGCACGGCGCGGACGTAGGCGGACTGGGTCTTGTCGGACAGCTTGCGCAACGTCATGTCTTCGAGCATGCGCTGCCGCAACGGGCTGATGGTTTGAGTGGGAAGGCTCATGGCCGTACTCCTGTCGGGATCGAGGCATATGCCTCGACTCACAACATTGCAGCGCAACCACCCGATTTATAGCGGCACTCAACGGTGCCGCGGGCCACTACCGCGATAGCGGTTTAGTCCCTTGGCCGGAAGCGGCCACTAAAGTAGGATGATCAGGATAGCGGTGTGCTGATCATGCTTTATTGGTCTTGGTGATCAATTTCATCGATGCACGCACGCTGTTCACGTAGCGCCTGAGCCAGTGAGCGCAACGAAGTCCGTATCCCTCCCTTCCAGGCGTTACCGCTCACCGCTGCCTTGCCCACTGCCGTCTTGGGCCCTGTGGATCGCTCCCACGGTTTCCATCGGCGGATGGCTTGCGCCTGCCGTGCCCGTCGTTCCGGTGTCCAGCCGTTGCCCATGGTCTGCCTCCAATAGTTTGTTTGGCGTTTTTTCTTTTTCGCACGTGCGCGCAGGCGCGTCGCGCGCGATGTGTTTATCTTGTTCAGCTCCATTGTTCACCTGTTGGTGCCCATGGGCGATGTTGGCCTGTTTGGCGAACACCACGGGCGGGTGCTTGATCGTGGACAGGGTTTCCAGCGTGGTCCGGCATTGGTTCTGCGCGCGCAAGGCCAGCTTCATATAGCTTTCGGTGGCGCCCAGGTATTCGCCCATGTTCAGGGCAGCTCGGCGGGCCAGTTCGGAAAACATGGCGTTCAGCGCCGTGGCTTGCGTGGCCAGCATGGTTTCGGCCTCACTCATGTCGCCGGCTTTGACTTTAGCGGCGCTGTCTTGAAGCGTCAGCATGAGGTCTGACAGCGATACTTCGCCCAACTGGGGCTTGGCATAGGTGGTCAGGATCAGGGCACTTTGGGCGACCGGAGATGCAGCCACATCCGCGACCAGACGATCCTTGGACTTTCCTTCGGCGTCCAGTGCCAGTGTCTTCGACTTCGGTGCTGGGGTTTTTTTGCGTTTGGTGGTCATGGTGTGGAGTCCTTGGGTTGCCACTGACTACAGGCATGCCGTTGCATGGGCCAATGCATGCGGTGGATGTCTTCCGGTTGCAGGCCGCAGTGGCCGGCTCCGGCCTCCGGGTTCACGCGGTCTGGCAGGTAGTGGATACACGCGCCGCATGTGATCCGTGGTCTTGGGATGGGCTTGCCGGCCTTGCGCACGTGGCACCAGGGGCAGCCCAGCGCGCGTGGTATCCCATTCACCATGGGCAGGACCGCCGCAACAGCCGGAGGCGCCCATACGGGGCCACAGCGCGCGCACAGGATGGCCTCCGTCTCGTTCCGGGGCACGCGCCCAGCCATGCGCTCGGCCTCATCCTCCAGAGCGCGCAAGTAGGCCCGCAGGACGCTTTCGGGGAGTCCCTCGCAGGCGTCCACGTCATCCTTGCTCAGCCGGTGAATGAGGTCTGGATCGGCATATTCGGCGGACGCTGCGTTCAGCAGCCGGGCACGCAGGTCTTGCGCACGGAGCCCTTGCGACTCTTGCGACTCTTGCGACTTTTCCCGTGGGGAGGCTTGAATAGTCGCAAAAGTCGCAAAAGTCGCAGCCGGTCCGCTGGCGGATTCGGACAGCAGTGTGGCGAGTAGCTGGCCCATGTCAGTCTCCCGTCGATGCCGGGGCGATGCGCCACACGTAACGCCGATGCCTGCCGTCCAGGTGCGCGCCGCCTTCGATAGGTTCGGCCCAGCCCGTGGCTTCCAGCACCGATGCCGCGCGCCGGAAGGTGGCGGCGTCGCGCACGCGATTGGGTCCCTTGTGCAAGGCATCGCGCGAATACAGCAGGGGACGGCCGGTGTCGTGGCACCAGGCCAGCAGCGCTTCGGCGTCGCGGATGTCATCGCCGACTTCCGCTGTACCCGCCAGCCGTTCGGCTTCGCCCAGATGCCAGATGACCAGTTCGGCCGCGCGCTCGATGGTGACGGCCTCGATGCGCTGCGCTTGCGGGTCTTCGGTCAGTGTCAGCACGCCCGCCACGCGCAGCACCTGTTCGGCAGCCTTGCTTGCCCAGGGCTTGACCATGGCATAGCGGCCTTCCGGCCCCATGGCTGCCTCGATACCGTCATGGGCGCGCTGCCAGATGGCCTTGGCTTCTGGGGTGAGCGTCAGCGTGGGTGGTGCCAGTTCGTTGCGCTCGCCTTCTGCCAGGGGCAGGGATCGCCGCAGCAGGTCACCCAGCCGCGCGCCGTAATGTCCAAGGGCTGGATCATCGCGCAGTGATTCGGCGCGATAGGGGCGGTTGCCGGCGGTGCTGTGCGGCCAGGCCAGCAGGCAGCGGGCCAGAAAGCCCTGTCCACGCAAGATGGGATCGCACAGCGCGCGTTCGGCGATCACCGGTTGCGCCATCAAATGCAGCGCCAGGCGCCGGCCCCACAGCTTGGTGGCCCCGTCACCGGCACGGATACGGTCCAGCTCGCCGCGATCCCACAGCTTGCAAAGGGTGGCGGCGGTGCGCGCGACCGTCTCTTTGGTCATGCCGTGACCGCCGAACACCAGGGCCGCTTCGTCGGTGAATGCGCCCAGACTCGGCCGGCCCATGGCCAGCAGTTTGGCCAGGCCTTCGGCGGTGAAGTCGCCCGCGATCAGGTTGGGGCGCAGCGGCGGCAAGGGCTCGGGGCCTAGCGCACGTAGCGAGTCAGCCAGTTGCGCCGGCTTCTTTTTCTTCGCTTCCGTCTTGCTCGCGTTCCAGGCTTCCAACTCGATGTCATGGGCGGTCAGCGCATCGATATAGGACTTGGCCAGCTCCCGTTCCACGTCGCGCGCGCAGCGCATGGCTTCGCCGTCCACGGCACTCTTGCGTTCGCCGCTCTCGGCCACGGTCAGAAACCATAGCGAGAGCGGATGGACGCGCCCGTCCATTTCCACGTCGGCCAGGCCCTGCACCGCCAGGGATGCGGCGGCCAGCAGCGAAGCCGCACAGATCGCATCCGGGGCTTGGATCACCCGCTGGAGCGACTGGCAGGCGGGCGCGAGGACGGGCCCCAATTCGACAACTGGGTAGGGCGTGGGTGGCCGTACAGGCCGCCTCAGCGGTTCAGGGGCGCTGCATTGCTTGGCTGTCGCGCCTCTACCCGGCTCTGCTTTGTAAGTATCGGCGTCGATGCAGGGTAGGGCGTCCACATCGGCGCCGGTGGCTCCCGGATGTTGGGCCAGCCAGTCCACCACGTCGCCCTTGGGTGGCAGCGCCCGGGTGGTGTCCGGATGGATCAGGCGCGCGCCGGGCAGCTTCTCCAGGACGGCGTTGGCATACACGGCGCCCGCTGGATCGTTGTCCGGCCACAGGATGCTGTCGCGCCCGTGCATCGGCGACCAGTCCGCCGCTGCCACGCTGTCCTTTCCGCCACTGGTGATGGCGACCCGCCCTAGGTCGTTCAGGGCATCGGCGCAAGCTTCGCCCTCGACCACGTACACCGACACATCCGGATGTGCCGCGAGCCGATCCAGCCCGTACAGCGGCTTTCCTTCGGGCGGTGCCGGCGGCTCGCCCAGCACGTAGACGGAGCCGTTCCAGTGCATGGGGCGTATCCACTTGGGCTGGCTCGGATGTTTGAGCCGGATGCGCCAGTACAGCGGCGTTCCTTGTGCGTCCCGGTACACGTGCAGCGCGTCAGGGCTGTAACCCTCGGACAGGGGCTTTGCAGCCAGACGGCGCGCAGCCTGCTGTGGCGTTTCGACGGGTTGGGGCAGGGCGTTCACCGCATACCTCCTAGGCCGATCAGATCGCGTACGGCTTCCTTGAAGGAGGAGCCGGTGATGCGTTGGTGAAACGCCACCAGGTCGCCCTTGGCGTCGCAGCCGTGGCAGCGAAAGCCTCCCGTGTGCAGGTTGGCCGATGCACTGGCGTTCCTGTCCGTATGAAATGGGCAGCGGCAGGGTGCCCAGCCTTCGGCGTTCGGCTTGCCCAAGCCCTCCATATGTTCGGCGTAATACCGCGCCGGGTCGGGCAGACGCTCGCGCCAATTCGGGGGTATATGCAGTGTGCGCATTACGCCGTATAATGGCGAAAGGGAAACCACATAAGCCCGGTTGCCCTCGTGATTCGTGATGCCCGCCCCACGGTTACCGCCGTGGGGTTTTCCTTTTTGGGGATTGCGAACATACCGGTTCATGCCGCTTCTCCCTTCGACAGGGACTCGACAAGTGCGCGGATATCTTCGGCACGCCACGCGGTGATGCGCGCGCCCAGGGCACGGGTCGGTTGCGGGTAGCGTCCAGAACGGACACCGGCCCACCAGGTGGATTTGCTTACGGGGATGATGGCCGGGATAGCAGGTGTAGTGTCGGTTTCAGGCCGGCCGACGATGTGCCAGAGGCGCAGGTAGCCGGTGTCGGGGAGTCCAGTAGCCATGTCGCTTTACCTTGGCCGTTAACGGCCGTCGTTGAACATGGCTGTGGATTTCGAACCAGCTAGGGGGCTAGCCTGCAAGCTGTCTCGTTAAAGAGGCTTGGTTACCGCATGGTTGCTTGATTTGAGAGTTGGTGCAGCAAGTGGTCACGATCGGGAGGCTATGTGTTTTAGGATAGAATTTGCTTCAAACGAGACACGCTGATGCCTTCCTCGTCGGCAACGGTCTTGTTGTAGGCCCTGACACCTTGCACCTTGAGCGCGGTCACCCGTGACTTTAAGCGCGCCCTGCGGTCCTGCGCTGATTCCGTATTGCCTCCACCGGCGGCGGGCCGGGCGACAAAGCGGTCCAGTGTGGTTCGGTTTATCTGCAACTGGGTGCCTTCCAGTGTCAGAACCTCGTCTAGGGCGACCGTGTGGCCGGCCAGTGTAAGCGTGAGATGTCCGTCGTTGACCAGAGCCAAATGGCTGGCGCGTTGCCGGTTTCGGTAAACCCCCAGGCGCCATTCTCCAGCGTCACCTTGCGTCACCGGACTATCGGGGAGGCCTAGCAAGTATTGTATTTTCTGTGCCAATGCGCCGGAAGACGTCTGCCATGCTTGCAGTTCATCAAGCGGCACGTCCACGCGATTGATGTCCTCGCGCTTGTCGCAAACCACGAATGCAGCCGGTACGCCGCTGCGGTCGTTCATCACGTGGACCGGCATGGTGCAACTGCGTTCGCAGCCGGGGCATGTCGTGGTGTTCGATGGACGGCCTTGGACCAGCAGGTCTTCGGCCTTCATCGTCGCAATCGCGTCCTCCGGCCATGCTGCCAGTTCAGCTTCACTGATACGCACGGCCGCGCCACCTCGCGCGCTCAGGCGCTCCAGCAGCTCGATCAAGGCGCCTTGTGGCGTCATGCTTCGGTGGTGGTGACGGACGCCTCATCCGTATCGGCTTCGCGCGGTTCGATGCCGGACGCTTCCAGCATCTGGCGCAGCTTCAGGTCCATCTCGTCGTACTTGAGCGAACATGAATTGGGATGCGTGATCCGGATGGTGACTGTCCTCGCGGGTTTGTCCGGGTCCGTCACCACGGATGCCGTCAGTTCCACTTGCGTGACGTTGTAGGTATGCAACGGCAGGGACGGGCGCACCTTTTCCAGTAGCGCATAGACGGCGTTCGGGTCATGTGCTGCATCCGCTTCCAGGGTGATGCGGTCACCCCGGTGTGCGCGCGAGGACAGCCGCAGTTTCTTGACGACGACATTTTCGATCCCGCTGCCCACGGCAAAGCTGAAGTCGAAGGATGCCTGCGCCAGTGGGTTCAGATCGTAAACACGCTCGTCCTTGGGGTCGGGTGGCAATTCGTCCAATTTCAGGATCGTGGTGGCAAACATGCCTTGCAGAGGCTCCACGGCCTTTTTAGTCCCGCGATAATTGAGGTCCAATGTGCCGTCCTTTTGTGTGTAGACGAACACCACCTCGAAAGCCGGATTGTGAGGTCGTCGATCAAATTCGCCGTCCACCCATTCGATGCTTTGCTGCGAATAGTCCTCGGGGTAGGCGAAAAAGTAGTCGCGCTCGTCTCTGCGGAAGGCCTCGACGATACAGTTGTTGCCTCTACCCTCGGTGGTCCTGAAATATGTGCGTATCTGCGCGGCAAGCTGGTCAAGGCTCGCCTTGTCCACGGCGGCAGGGTTATGCCCCATGTGTTTTCGCTTGCGCCAATAGCTCAGGCTGTCCGCGTGATAGAAGCGGGTCGCACCACGCCAGAAGTCGCCGTGGTCCAGATAGGTGACCATGGCGCGGTGGTGGTGGCTGGGCAGCGCGGACAGCTTTTCGATCAGCGCGTCGCGTGCCTCCGGTTCCCTGCGCCATTGCCAGCGCGTTTCGTCCACGATGGCATGGAATCCTTTTTCGCAGCTCATCTCGAAAATGTCGCGCAATTCCGCATCCATGGTATGGCGCTGGTCTTCGGGAAGGCTCAGCCAGGCATCAAACAGTGCATCCGGCTTGCCCTCCTTCATGGCGGAAAAATCCAATTCGCCAAACAGGCCACGTTCTTCAAAATAACGTTTCAGCAGTGCGTTGGGCATCTGCCGGAAAAAATCTCGCGTGGTGTAATGCCTTGTCATGCGCTGTCCTCAATTCCGTCTGTGGTGCGATGACCGCATGCCTGCGGACACGATGGCCTTTTACTTTGAAGGGTTAATCACGGAAGGTCCAGTGGTGGCAAAGCCCGGACGATCTTCATGGTTTCCAGGCTGACCGTGATGACACGCTGGACCAGTTCCAGCGGGTACTTGGGGTTGTCCATGGTTTCGATAGCCCAGTCGTTGGCGTCGTTGACGATGCCGCTGGCCTTGTCGGTTTTCACGCGCTGGCGCTCGACCACCCAGTCCAGGGCGCTTTTGCCGTTGACGACGTAGTCGTAGGCTTCAAGCGGGATGCCGGTCAGGGTGATGGCATCGTTGTAGTGAAGAATGGTGAGGTCCTTGGCCTTGCCGCGCTTGCCGTAGCGCATCTTTTCGACGCGGTAGTCGGCGTCGGTGAGGCGCTTGCCATCCGTCTCGATGGTCAGCGGATAGGGCTGCGCGGTTTCGTAGTTCAGGTGCAGCTCGGCCAGGTCGCGGCCAGCCTGACTGAACGCCCAGAAGTCCGCAGCCGTCTTGACGCACGGGACTCTCGGCAGTTCCTTGGTGAGGTTGTCGGCGTAGCGCTCACGGTAGTCGGGCGAGTGCAGCAGCCCGTAGACGTAATAGAATATGTCTTCCTTGTTGATGGTCTTGTTGGGGTATGCCCCTTGGAAGTGGGTCAGACCCTCGTCGGTCAGTGCGTCGCGGCGTGCGCGGTTCGGTTCAGATGATTCTGCCATGGTGTGGAACAGACCAGCTTGCGTGGTGTTGTCACTTTCTTTCGCAGCTTCGTCATACAGATAGAGAGGGAAGCATTGCGCACCAGCCGACATGGAATTCAAATCAGTGATGACATCCGTAATGACACACGAGAATTCTTTAGCTCCCTTTGCCGTCGTCATGATCGCCCGATTCTCCGCTTCCGCATCCGGAAAGATGCGCGGCATCTGGTAAACCATTTCGTTGAAGCGTCGATTGAAATACAGCCATTGTTTGGTGAACGGACGGTACAGGCTGGGTATTACTGATTCGCTGTCGAAGTTGAATTGTCGACCTTTGGCCAGTTCCTGTTTGAGCGCGCGCGTCCAGCTTATTTTGGTGGCATCGGTATCGATGAAACCGTCCAACTGTTCCGCACGCGACTCGATATCCAAGCCTTTGGGGGCGTTGTCGAACCGATCCACTTCGCTGTTGTAGAAGTCGACCATGCGGCCCATATTTGTAGTAACGCCGGCCTTGCTGGCGTTGTAACACCAGGCATCGCGTTGTGTTTTGACTCCATTGGAATAGTTTTCAAACAGTGCAGGCGTCTGCTTGTCTTTCTTGTCGCCCAGTACGATAAAGGCATCGAAGCTGTCGTCGCGCTGGTTGAACCAGTCGCCGTGTGCGTCGGGAATGATGGTTTGCCAACCCTCAACCTTCGTTATGCCGGCGATACTACCGGATGCAGCGATAGTTGCCAGCTTGTCGTCCCGGCTCAGATAGTCGCCGATGTCGTGAAAATGAATCTGGCCATGCACCTTTGTGAGTGGATTTTTCACAAGTAGAGAAATGGCGATGGGTGCGCGGCTACCCATGCCGAACACGTTGTCCTTTTCCTTGCGGCGCAACTCGCCAGATGTGCGCGCGTTGCCCCGAAGATGAAACACATAGATGCTGGAAAATTCCTCAGCTAGACACTGGCGCAAGCCATCGGCGGTGTTAGTGTCCAGAAACCCAGCATTGGTTACAAAACCGATGACGCCGCTTTCGCCTACGCGGTCAGAAGCCCAACGAATGGCGCGGATGTAACTGTCGTACAGCCCAATCTTATTTGTGGCGTCAGAGCGCGCGGCATAAGTGCCGCGGATGCGTCTGTCCAGATGCGGATAGCCGACATTTTGGTTGTTGTCGTTGGCGCTGTTCTGCCCCGCAGAATACGGCGGGTTGGCCATGATGACGCGGATGTCCAGCTCCTTTTGCCGCTTGCGGCGCGCGCTGTTGTCCACCAGCAAGGCGTCCACCAGGTCATCCTTTTCGTACATCTGGAAGGTATCGGTGAGGCAGATGCCTTCGAACGGCTGGTACTCGCCGCCCATGATGCCGTGGTAGGCCGCCTCGATATTGACCGCGGCGATGTAGTAGGCCAGCAGCACGATTTCATTGGCGTGGATTTCGCGCGCGTATTTGTGCGCCAGTTGCTCGCGGGTGATCAGGCCACTTTGCAGCAATCGGGTGATGAAGGTGCCGGTGCCGGTGAATGGGTCCAGGATATGCACGCCTTTGCTGCCCAGCGTCTGGCCGAACTCGCTGTGCAGGATGTGGGCGACGCTGTGGATGATGAAGTCCACCACCTCCACCGGGGTGTAGACGATACCCAGCTTTTCGGTCAGTCGCGGGAAAGCGTTGCGAAAGAACTTGTCGTACAGCTCGACCACGATGCGCTGTTTGCCCTGGGCGTTGTCGATGCCCTTGGCGCGTTCGCGCACGCTGTCGTAGAAGCCTTCCAGGGTGTCGGCCTCCTTATCCAGATGGTGTTCCTGCAACGTGTCCAGCACGCTTTGCATGGCCTGCGACATGGGGTTGTGGCGGGCGAAGCTGTAGTCGGCGAAAAGGGCGTCGAACACCGGCTTGGTGATCAGGTGCTGGGCCAGCATCTCGATGATGTCGGCATCGCTGATGGCGTCGTTGAGGTCATCGCGCAGTTCGGCGGCGAAGGCGTCGAAGGCTTTGCGTTCCGCCGTGTACTCGGGGTTTTCCACGATGGCGGTGATGCGGTCGATGTGGGTATTGGCAATGCGCGCGATGTCGTTGGCCCAGTCTTCCCAGTGGTGGCGATTGCCACACTTTTGCACCACTTTGGCGTAGATGGCGCGTTCGATCTCCCCGATCTCGAAAGGAATGTCGGCGGTGCCTTTGTCGCCGTACTGCGGTGCGGTTTCGCCGATGCCGAATTGGCCCTTGCCGGCTTGCCTGTTGGTACTTTTTCCTTTTTCCGCGCGGCTGGGCTTGTTGGGCACCTTGTCGGTGATGGCGATGACTTCCATCTTGCGCGGGTCTTTGCCGATCAGATCCAGCTTGTTGACCATGGCGTCGAAGCGGTCATCGTGCGAGCGCAATGCCTGCAATATCTGCCAGACCACGGCATAGGTCTTGTTGTCGTTCAGCGCCTCGTGCGGTTTCTTACCCGCGGGGATGACGACAGGCAGGATGACGTAGCCGCGTTTCTTGCCCGGCGCGTTGCGCATGACGCGGCCCACGGACTGCACCACGTCCACTTGGGAGTTGCGCGGGGTGAGAAACAGCACGGCATCCAGCGCGGGCACGTCCACGCCTTCGGACAGGCAGCGCACGTTGGACAGGATGCGACAAGTGTTGTCCGGGGTGTCGGCCTTGAGCCAGTCCAGTTCTTTTTCCTTCTTGCTGGCATTCATGCTGCCGTCGACGTGCCTGGCCTCGCAGACCAGGCGTGCGGCCGGTTCGATGTCTCCGGAGTTTTGATAGGCCTCGACCACGTCCGTGAACCTCTCGGCGATATGCTTGGAGCTGACCTTGTGCGTCCTGGCGCCCTTGGCGATGTCGATGACCTGGCAGAAGGCCACGGCGCGGCGCATGGGGGCGGGGTCCAGCGCCAAGTCTTCTTCCAAGCCCAGTTTGGCCAGCGCCTTCCAGCAGCCGATGATTTTCGAGGCATCGTCCACCTTGAGCTGGTTGTTCTCGTCGGACAGCAGCCGCTGCAGGCGACGGTTGACGTGCTCTTCCTCGACGGCCAAAACGATGACCTTGTAATCGACCAGCAACCCGCGCTTGACAGCTTCGGAAAATGTGATGACGTACAGCTGTTTGCCGTACAGGGTTTCATCGTCCATGGAGCACAGCGTCACGCTGTCGCGCTCGGCGCTGGCCTTGGCGACATCGGCGTAGATGCGCGGCGTGGCTGTCATGTAGAGCCGCTTGCGGGCGCGGATGAAGTCGGCGTCGTGGACCTTGACGAAATGGCTTTCGTCCTTGTCGTTAAGGCAACGCTGAATAAGCCGTCGCAATTATCCATCTGCCGGTCGGCCGGGTAGATCAAGGTTTTCTGCTAGTGGTTTTCACCCTTTTCCGCGCCGTGAGGCGCGTTGTTGGCCCTCAACGGGCCCTCATGTCGGTACTCTGGTGCGCGACAGGTACAGGTTGGCCAGCCCGAGGGCCACGAAGCTGCGGTTGGCGTTCTTGTCCAAA
>NZ_JAQIBU010000317.1 GCF_027858935.1 Oleiagrimonas sp.
GCAGGGCGGCTTCGAAGACATCGTCCAGGCTTTTTTTCAGCGCCGCACGCGCCAGCGGAGAGTCGATGCTGATGTGTCCACGGCGGGCATCGGTCTCGTCCGGGCCGACAATGCGGTAGTGCACGATTTCGCCGGAATCCTGATTCTCCAGTTTGATCCGCGCGCCAAAGAAGATGGTCCTGCGCTGACCGGGCGGCAGGGCCTCGACCACCTGCAATGACGGAATCCGTTTGCTGAGATAACGCGCACGGCGATCGATCTCACCCAGTTGTTTCTTGCGATAGGTGTACTCGGCATTTTCCGAACGGTCGCCCTCGGCGGCGGCAGCGGCCAATGCCTTGACCACCTCAGGGCGCTTGCGATGCCACAGTTCGTCCAGCTCGGATTTGAGACGCTCGAAGCCTGCTCGCGTGATGATGGCCGTGGAGTGCGGTGGTGGGGGTCTCCAGCGACTCATGAGGGGCCCGGTCCGGACGTCGGGCGCAAATCCAGCGTTTCGATGAAGGCCTGGATTTCATCATGCGCCGGGTGCTGGCCATAGGCGCGCAGAAGCTTGTGCGCGAGGACACCGGCTTCCATGCGCAGATCAAGACGTTCGGCCATCAGCCGGGCTGCCAGCAAGCCATAGCGTGGGGCCAGCGGGTCACGAGGCCATGTGTTGGGGTAGCCGCGAGCCAGCCGCACGGCCAGGCGCGTCATGCCGCGTGCGGCGGCTGCATCGGCCAGGCGGGCGGCCATGTCGGGGCTGCCGGGCATGAACTGTGGATCCTGCTCGATGCATTCGCTGACAAGCCCCAGTGCTGGCCCCTGCTGGTCTTCGGCAAGCAGCAGCGTGAGTTGTGTCTGGGCATGGTCGAGCAGGGCCTGCTGGTCGCCGCGGGCCTTCATCAGGCGACGGTATCGGCTGTGCACGGACAGTGGCACATTGCGTTCGCGCAGGCGTTCGCGGAGCAGGGTTTCCGCCTGGGCTTGCTGGTCCATGGACAGGAGGCGATCGACTTGTTCAAGCAGTTCGTGGTCACGGTCGCGTCCGCTCGCATCGGCCAGTACATCGGCTTCCGGAGTATGTCCGATGCGCTGGTGATGGCGGTGCATCAATGCACCCAGGACATGAAACTCGAGCAACCAGAGGTAGACCACGACCACGAACCAGAGGCTGCCTGCGAACCAGTTGGTCTGCCGGACATGCTCCAGGTAAGCCATGTCGCCCATCATGCCGAGCGTCACGGGGAGCAGGTAGGCGACACCGAACACGCCCATGGCGGTCACCCATCGCTTCGGGTTCAGTGCCGCCAGCAGGGTGTCCTCGAAGGCCAGCGATATCGCCAGCGCGGGCAGCAGCATGACCAGCGCCAGAAGCACCAGCCAAAGCAGTGGCATGGCGTGGGTGGCGAGCACCAGTGCGAGCAGTTGCAGCGCCTGCAGCAGCAGCAGCGAGATGGCCGGGGCGTAATTGCTGTACAGGGTGACTTCGGGTGGGTCGGCATAGCCATGTGCGGTTCGGCGCAGGCATTCCATTGCGTACAGCAGGATGCTGACCCAGATCACGGCACCGCCCCCCCAGGGGATGATGATGCCGGGGAAGATGTTGACCACCGCATGCGCTGTTGCAAGCGTGATGACAGCCGCAGCGGACGCGCCGCGTAGTGGGTAGGCCACTGCGCGGCGCAGGCGCAGGCCCGGTGACAGATCGGCCGGAACGGTTTCAGGGGGCGTTGGCATGCATCGACGTCCGATGGCGGGGCCGCATGGCGGCATGATGTTTCGTGCAGCAGGAGTCACCAATGATTGTAGCCGGGGCGGGTTCACGGAAAAGTGCCACGGTGCCTTGAGCAATGCGACGACTACGGCTACGGTGGTCATCTTTGTATTTGGCGTTTGTGTATTTCATGCTCAGCTCGTCTCGTTTTTCCGCACTTCGTTTGCTTGCCCTGATCGCGCTGATCACTTTTCTCGCTGGATGCGCCAGCATGAGCAAGCCATCTCCTCCCGCCGCTGCCAGTTCGACCATCAATGAGCAGCAGATCAACACCTTGTACAGTCAGCTGGATCAGGCCAGCAGCAGCTATCAAGAGGCCTTGCAGCTGGCCCGCAGCGGTGACCAGGTCAAGGCCGAGCACACCCTGGACACGGCGCTGGACAGCCTCAAGACGTCAGCGGCGCAGTGCGGGGATACCCCGGGTTGCGATCCGCAGCGTTTTTTCTCCGTGTTCGATCACCTGTTGCGTCTGAAAGACGGCAGTTTCATTGCCGGAGACGAGGGCGATACGCTTCCGGACACTCCGGAATCGGGTGTTTCGGGAGACAGCGAGTCGCCAGTGATCACAGCCCTGCCTCAGTCCCAGCGCAGCGTGACGCTGCTGCGCGGACACAAGCTTTCGGACCTGATTGCGATGAACGGCCCGGTGAAGGCTGCGATTGAGGAGTGGCTGACCTGGTTGCGGCCCGAACTCATGCATGCCTATGTCAACTACGAATACATGCGTTACCGCATGTGGCCGGCGTACCACAAGGCCGGTTTGCCGGAAGCCATCCTGTTCGGCATCCTGGCCAAGGAGTCGGGCGGCAAGGTGCATGCGGTCTCACGCTCGGGTGCGGCCGGGCCGCTGCAGTTCATGTATTCGACCGGCCGTCGCTTCGGCCTGACCACGGTGAACGGATTCGACGAACGTTTCGATCCGACTCTCTCGGCCAAGGCCAACGCGGCCTACATGAATGAGCAACTCAAGCAGTTCAATGACAATCTGGAGTTGACGCTAGCCGCCTACAATGGCGGGGAAGGTCGAGTGCGCAGGTTGGTGGGCGGGGATCCCTCGGTGAGTTTCTACGATCCGAAGATCTATTTCTCCCTGCCTGCCGAGACCCGTGATTACGTGCCCATGGTCCTGGCCGCGGCCTGGCTTTTCATGCATCCGCGGCGTTATCACCTGAAATTTCCGCGACTGGACGTGCGTCCCGGGCATATTCAGCTGACGCGACCGGCATCATTGTCCGAGCTGACGGTCTGTCTGGGCGAGGTCGGTGGCATGCGTGACGGCTGGTTTCGCGTGTTGCGCAATCTCAATCCGCGCCTGAATCCGCAGACCGAGCAGCCCGAAGGCAAGCGACTGCAGGTGCCTCGTGTACTCGAAAAGGCATATGCACGCAGTTGTCAGGCGGGTGGGCACTGGACCCAGCTTGCAGCCGAGCTTCACGCTGCCTCGGATCCGACCATGCCGGCGTCGATGCGTTCGCGGCATTATCGGGTGCGTCGCGGGGATACCCTGAGTGGCATTGTCAAGCGATTGGGTTGTTCAAGCGTGCACAGGGTGGCGCGCATGAACCATCTGCGCGCTCCCCGATACGCCATACGCGCCGGACATACCCTCCGGCTGCCGCGCTGTCACTGAGTCGTGCGAAAACAGAATGCTGCCACGGATGACCCGCCTGGGCTGACAGGCCGAGCCGATGGCGCCGGGCGGGATCAGGCGGCTGCGGTCGATGTTTGGGGCTGCGTGGAAGCGTCGGTCGCGGCCTCTTGATCCTCGGCCTCCAGGCGCTCCTTGAGATGGCGAACCACGCGCATGATCCTGCGGTGCAGTTCGCTGGCGCCCGCGATTTCCGTCTCTCGGGTCTCGTAGTAGGTCACGGCCAGCCAGAGCCCGATGCCGCGCATGCGCACCTGCGGGTTGTCCGAGCGTACGCGCGTGATGCCCGTTTCGGCACCGCTGCCCCAGGCCATGCCGGCTTCTTCCGGTGCGGCACCGTACATCCATGGCGGATCGCAGCGCGAAGCGAGATCCAGTTCACGCGCAGCGATGCTGGCAACCTGGCGTTCGAGCGGACTCGGCAGTGCGTAGATCGCGTTCTCGATCTCGCGCAACTGTCGACCGAGTTTCATGATGCGGGTCATCGCCAGTAGGCGGCCGACCATCTGTCTGGGTTTCACGCTTCCACCTCCATGGTCCGGCGCTGCAACGCCGGCCGGCTCTTCAAGACCCGCAGAATACTCATTAGCAAGCCTGAAATCTATCCATTTGCGTCACAATCTGACGCATTGCGTCAGATTTGCAAGTGGGGCCCGCCGCTCCAATGGCCAAGGCGTTCCCCGACCCGTACCGCTTTCTGGGGCATGACTCCGGGATCCAGACGCACTTCCTGCCCGGGCAGCAGCACGATCACGGTGGAGCCCATGTTGAACCGACCCATCTCTCCGAAGCGATCCAGCCGGATCTTGCGGCCGGAGGCATCCCGACGCGAAACCTGGCGCGCGTAGGGCGGAATGACCAGGCCATCCCACAGGGTGGAGACGCTGGATACCAGGATCGCGCCCACCATCACCACCGCGAACGGTCCGTGCTCGCTGCGGAAATGGCAGACCAGACGTTCATTGCGCGCGAACAGCCGGGGGATCGCCTCGACCGCAAACGGTGCCACGCTGAAGATGCGTCCGGGCACATGGGTGGTCGAAACCAGCTCCCCGGCGACCGGCATGTGGACCCGGTGGTAGTCGCGCGGCGAGAGATAGATGGTTGCGAAGTGGCCGTTCCGATACGGCTCGGCTGCTGTTTCGTCGGCCAGCAGTTCCGTGGCGCTGAAGGTTTGTCCCTTGGCCTGGAAGATGCGTCCGGCCTCGATTCGACCTGCCTGGCTGATCCGCCCGTCGGCAGGACAGACGATGGCCTGCGGGTCGGCATCGGCGCTGCGCGCATCGGGCCTGAGCGCGCGCGTGAAAAAGGCATTGAAATGACGATAGGCGCGCGGGTCGGGTTGGGCGGCCTGGTCCATCTGGACCTGGTAGCGGCGCACGATCTGTCCGATCAGGAAATCCTTCCACGGGCGCCAGGTCCAGCGCGTCGCCCAGAAGACGACGCGCGAGAGCGCGCGGTGGGGGAGCAGGTATTGCAGCAGGACCTTGAGCTTCATGCCGGGGAGTATAGGGGCGGGATCGGGGATGAACCACGCTTGTGGGTGCGTTCGCATGGCCCGCGCAAAGCGCATCCATGGCCCCGAGCTCGGTGGCCCTCCCTTATACTGGTGCGCCTTGCAGCAAGATCCATTGCCGTGACCGAAGAACTGACCACTGTCATCGATTTCATCCGCTATGCCGCCAGTCGCTTTGCCGGTGCCGGCCTGACCTTCGGGCACAGCCATGACAACGGGATCGACGAAGCCATGCACCTGGTTTTGTCCACGCTGCACCTGCCGCCGGACATGCCGCAGGCCTATGGCCATGCGCGCCTCACCCAAGCCGAGCGAGAAACCCTGCTGGCGCTGATCCAGCGGCGACTGGACGAACGCATCCCGGTGGCCTACCTGGTGGGCGAAGTCTGGTTCGCGGGGCTTAAGTTTCTCAGTGACCCACGAGCGCTGGTCCCCCGCTCGCCGATTGCCGAACTGATCGAAGACGGTTTTTCGCCCTGGCTGGACGGACGCGAGATTGATCGCGCGCTGGACTTGTGCGCCGGATCGGGTTGCATCGGCATCGCCATGGCTGAATACAATCCGGGTTGGCATGTGGACCTGGTCGATATCAGCAAGGATGCATTGGCCCTGGCCACTGAGAACATCGCGTATCAGCATGTGGGCGAGCGGGTGCGGGCGGTTCGTTCGGACTTGTTCGACGAGCTCAATGACGAGCGTTACGACCTCATAGTATCCAACCCGCCCTATGTGACGGACGAGGAATACGCCGCGTTGCCCGATGAGTACGCCCACGAGCCCCGGCTGGGACTGACTTCGGGCATTGACGGTCTGAATCTTTGCCTGCGCATACTCGACAAGGCCGCCGAGCATCTTTCCGAGCAGGGCGTGCTGATCGTCGAGGTCGGCAATAGCGAACATGCGCTGATGGACCTGTTGCCCGAGGTCCCTTTCGTGTGGCTGGAGTTCAAGGTCGGACCGATGGGCGTGTTCGCGCTCGAGCGTCGCGACCTGCTTGCGCATGCCGAAGCCATC
>NZ_JAQIBU010000325.1 GCF_027858935.1 Oleiagrimonas sp.
GCGCTGGTTGCCGCGGGCTCGGCATTTGGCGCCGAAGCGACCGGGGCACCGGCCGACCCGGCGCACCTGCCGCCCAACGTGCCGCCGTGGTCGCAGCAGCTCGGCAAGCCGGTCGGGGCTAACCCGTATGGCCTGCCTTCTCCCTACGAGAAGACCATCATTCGGCGCAGCAGCCCCGGCCTGACCACCACCACGCAGTCCTCGGTGGCGTTCACGCCGTTGCAGAACCTGTTCGGCATCATCACGCCCAACGGCCTGCATTTCGAGCGCGACCACAACGGCCGGCCCGAGGTGAATCCGTATGAGCACCGGTTGATGCTGCATGGCCTGGTACGCGAACCGAAGATCTACACGATGGAGGACCTGCTGCGGTTTCCCTCCGTATCGCGCATCCATTTCATCGAGTGCGGCGCCAACTCCGCGATGGAATGGGCCAACCCGTCCGTGCCCACCGTGCAGTACACGCATGGCATGTTGGGCTGCTCCGAATGGACCGGCGTACCGCTTTCCACCCTGCTGGACGATGTCGGCTTTGATCGCAAGAAGGCGAAGTACATCCTCGCCGAAGGTGCCGATGGCGCCGGTTTGACGCGAACCATTCCGATCAACTTCGCGCTCGACGACGTACTCGTCGCCTACGGCCAGAACGGTGAAATGCTGCGCCCGGAGCAGGGCTACCCGGTTCGCCTGCTGGTGCCTGGCGTGCAGGGCATCTCGAACGTCAAGTGGCTGCGCCGACTCAAGGTTGGCGACATGCCGTGGAATACCCGCGAAGAATCGCTGCAATACAGCGACCTGATGCCCGATGGCAGCAGCCGCCAATACACCTGGATCCAGGAAGCGAAGTCGGTGATCACCTCGCCCTCCGGCGGTCAGCAACTGCTCGACAAGGGCGGCTATTTCGAGATCACCGGACTCGCCTGGTCCGGTCGCGGCAGCATCAAGCGGGTCGACATCTCCACCGATGGCGGCAAGAACTGGCGCACGGCCACGCTGCAGACGCCGGTGCTGAACAAGGCGCTGACTCGATTCCGCGCGGACTGGAAATGGGATGGAAGCCCAGCGCTGCTGCAGAGCCGCTGCATCGACTCGACCGGCTACGTGCAACCGAAGATGCGCCAGCTGCGCCAAGTGCGCGGGACCCGCTCGATTTATCACAACAATGCAATCCAGACATGGCTCATCGATGCCGAAGGCAAGGTGCACAATGTTGAAGTGTGATCAATCCTGCGGCACGTTGCTGGGGATCTTCCTGCTGGCCATGATCGTGTCCGTGCCGGCGCGAAGCCAGGACAAGTACCATCTGGGGAAAAAGGCGACCCCTGCCGAGATCGCCGGCTGGAACATCGATGTCCGCCCGGATGGTCAGGGCCTTCCCGCCGGACAGGGTTCGGTGAACCAGGGTAACGATGTCTACGACGCGAACTGCGCTGCGTGCCACGGCACCTTTGGCGAAAGCAACGAATACCTCGCGCTGACGGCCGTCGCCACCAAGCTCAACTACGCCACCACCCTGTTCGACTACATCAACCGGGCGATGCCGTTTCCGCACTCGAAATCGCTGACGGCCGATCAGGTCTACGCGGTCTCCGCCTATGTGTTGAATCTCAACAATGTGGTGCCGAACGATTTCGTGGCGAACAAGGACACCCTGCCAAAGGTAAAGATGCCTTATCGCGATGGGTTCAAGACCTTCCCGGGGTTGATGAGCGTGCATGGCAAGCCTGATGTCCACAACACGGCCTGCATGAAACACTGCGCAAAGGACGTCAAAGTGACCGCGGACCTGCCCAAGGGCTTCGTGAAAAACCTCTATGGCGACATTCGCGACAACTTCCGTGGACTGGCCAGCATGAACGAGACAGCACCGCCGAAGTCGGAGTTGACCGCGGCGGTCGTCGGTGGCAAGGAACTGCTGGCAAAGAACGGCTGCACGGCTTGCCATGCGCTCGACCAGAAAGTGGTCGGTCCGGCGTTTCGCGCGGTGGCGGACAAGTACCGGGGCAACGCCGGCGCGGTCAAGCTGTTGAGCGCAAAGATCAAAAACGGTGGCGCCGGTGTCTGGGGCACGATTCCGATGCCACCGCACCCCGACCTGTCACAAGCTGACCTGGAGATCATGACGCGCTGGGTTCTCGACCAGACGTCGAAGAAATGAATGCCATGCACTACCTGTCTATCCAGACTCGCCCTTCCACACCCATTGCAGACGCAATTCAGCTGAGGATTTATCAATGAAAATGTCGAGAAGGGAGTTCCTTCAGGCAAGCGCCACCGGAACCGCCATGCTGGCCGTATTCGCAACCGGCCTGATGCCGTCACTGGCCGCAGCAACCACCAGCCCGCTGGCAGTGGGCGATGATCGCAAACAATTCGAGGCACAGACCCTGGACGATGTGGTCAAGGCGCTGGGCGGAAGCAAGGCCCAGCCCTCGTCCGACATCTCATTGCAGGCGCCACCCATCGCCGAGAACGGCGCCGTGGTCCCGTTGGTGATCGAGAGCAAGCTGCCGGGCACGCGCATGATCGCGATCGTGTCCGAGAAGAACCCGCATGCGCTCACCGCCACATTCCACATTCCCGATGGCACCGAGCCGTACATCATGACCCGCGTGAAGATTGCCGAGACCTCCAAGGTCTACGCGCTGGTGCAGACCGACAAGGGCTTTTTCTATACCGACCAGCTCGTCAAGGTAACCCTTGGCGGCTGCGGCGGCTGAACTGATTCTGGAGCAATAAGACATGACAGATCCCATGCGTATCCGCGCCAGCCTCACCGGTGACACGGTCGAGGTGAAAGTCCTGATGTCGCACCCGATGGAAACCGGGTTGCGCAAGGATGCCAGCGGCAAGCTGGTGCCAGCCCGCTACATCAAGAACGTCAAGGCCAGCTGCAAGGGCAAGGACGTACTGACCGCGGACTGGGGCCCGGCAGTCTCGAAGAATCCGTTTCTGGCATTCCGCTTCAAGGGTGGTGCCGCTGGTGAAAAGGTCACCGTCACCTGGACCGACACGGCGGGCGAAAGTCGTACCGACGAGGCCGAGATTCGCTAAACCAGGACACCCATCGGCTTCAGGCGGACGCCACCATTGGGTGTCCGCCTGACGCCGTGGTCTTTACGGGGAAAAACATGCGCAAACAGGCTCTGACCTTGCTGTTCGTCCTTGGTGCGATGTTGGCACCGGGCGCCGCCGTGGACGCGGCGCAGGCGGCGGCAGGCACGACCGAACCCGTGCGCGTGGTCTATCACCTCGACGCCGACAGCAAGGGCACCACGACTGCCCTGCACCAGGTGCGCAACCAGCTGAAGGCCGATCCAACGGCGAAAATCATCATCGTCGCGATTGGTCCCAGCGTACGTTTCCTGGTCAAGGGCAGCCTGACCGAGGGTGGCTACCCGTTCGCGCTGATGATCGAGGATTTACAGCAGAGCGGCGTGCGCGTAGAGGCGTGCGGCACCACGATGGCTACGCTGAAGATCAAACCCGACGCGCTGGACGACGGCATCGTGGTGGTCCCTTCCGGCATGGCTGAAATCGCGCGACTGCAGTCGCGCGAACACTACGCATACATCAAGCCCTGAGCAGTGACCACGATCCAGGAGACGACATCATGAGACTGAAAATCGGAAAGCTGACATTCTGGCTGACCATCGTTGCAGGGGCAGGTACCAGCCTGGCCGGATCGCTGGTATGGGCGCAGACAGCGCCCGACCCGGTGGCCGAATATCGCGCCATGTTCGGTGACGATAATCCCGCCGTACTGTGGACACTGCGAGGTCAGGACCTGTGGAAGGAGGTGCGTGGTTCGAAGCACGTGTCACTGGCGAAGTCCTGTGATCTCGGCATGGGCACGGGCATCATCAAGGGTGCCTATGCGCACCTTCCGCGCTACTTTGCAGACACCAAAAAAGTGCAGGATATGGAGAGCCGGCTGCTCACCTGCATGGTCGATGGCCAGGGTATGGACAAGGCCGCGATCCTGAAGAATCGCTTCGGCGAAGGTGATCGCAAGTCGGACCTGGAGGCACTGGCCGCCTACGTGGTCGATGCGTCAAACGGTGTGGCAATCAGCCTGCCACTGGAGCATCCCGAGGAAAAACGCGCCTATGCACTGGGCAAGGCGATCTTCTTTTATCGCGCCGGCACGCATGATTTTTCGTGCGCCAGCTGCCACGGACAGGTAGGCAAGCGCATCCGCCTGCAGCAATTGCCCGATCTCGCCGGCCCCGGTAAGGATGCACGCGACACCTATGCGACATGGCCTGCCTACCGTGTTTCGCAAGGTGAAGTTCGCACCATGGAGTGGCGCATCGGTGACTGCTTCCGCCAGCAACGCTTGCCGCAACTGAAGTACGGATCGGAAGCCGCGATTGACCTGACCATGTTTCTCGCCAAGAACGCCGAAGGCGGAAAGATGGCGGCCCCCGGCCTCAAACGTTAAGGAGTCGACCATGCATCCACTAATTCGCTATGTGATCGTTCTTGCCGCCGTACCGGTGTTTACCACCGCGGCCGTGCATGCCCACAAGTCGCCGTCACCTGATCGCAACGCGCAGGCGAAGGCGGTCATGGAGGCGTCGTTCCAGGCCAAGGGCCAGGCCGGCATGGACCGCCTCGATCAGGACAAGACCCAGGCACTGTGTTCATTGCACGCCCCCGCCGCGCCGCCGGCAGGCGCGGCCGCCAAGGTACTCGCCGCCAATCAGGCGATGGTCAAGCTGCCATCCGACGGCAAGTTCCTCGGTGACTGGAAGCGCGGTCAGGCGATCGCCGAGGAAGGCAAGGGCGAGCAGTACTCCGATGACCCGACCAAGCCGTCCGGCGGCAATTGCTACGCGTGCCACGAACTGGACAAGCAGCAGATTGCGTACGGGACGATTGGTCCGTCGCTGTATCACTACGGCAAGAATCGTGGGCGATCCGAGCCCATGCTCAAGCTGACCTGGAGCATGCTGTACGACATGAAGGGCTATACCGTGTGCTCCGCAATGCCGCGCTTCGGCAGCAAGGGCATCCTCACCGAGCAGCAGCTCAAGGACGTCATGGCCTTGCTGTACGATCCCGATTCCCCGGTCAACAAGTGACGGAGACCAGAACCGCATGAGCATGAACCGCCGTGAATTCATGCAGCTGATGGCTGCCGCCGCTGCTGCCGGCCTGCCGCTCGGGACGTCCCGCGCGTTCGCCGCCGGCAGTGGTGAGGCACTGTATGACCCGCCAGCGTTTGGCAACGTCAGTCTGCTGCACATGACCGACAGCCACGCACAATTGATGCCGATTCATTTTCGTGAGCCGTCGAACAACATTGGTGTCGGCGCTGCGCGCGGGCAGCCGCCTCATCTGGCGGGCGAGCACCTGCTGAAGTTCTATGGCATCCGCCCCGGCACCCGCGAGGCGCACGCACTGACCTGCCTGGATTATGTCGAGGCATCGCGTCGCTACGGCAAGGTCGGCGGCTACGCCCATCTGGCCACCCTGATCAAGCGCCTGCGCGCGAGTCGTCCGGGTGCGTTGCTGCTCGATGGCGGGGATACCTGGCAGGGTTCGGCCACCGCACTGTGGACCAAGGGCCAGGACATGGTCGACGCCCAGCTTGAGCTTGGCGTCGACGTGATGACCGGCCACTGGGAGTTCACCTACGGTGCGGAACGGGTGATGGAAATCATCAACGGGCCGTTCAAGGGCAAGGTCGACTTTGTTGCGCAGAACATCCGCACAGCCGATTTTGGCGATGCCGTGTTCCCCGATTATTCGATGCGACACGTCAATGGCGTCGACGTGGCCGTGATCGGCCAGGCATTTCCGTACACCCCGATCGCTCATCCGAAGCACTTCGTGGCTGACTGGTCCTTCGGCATCCAGGCCGACCATCTGCAGCAGGTCATCGACAAGGTACGCAAGGTCGGTGCCGCTGTGGTTGTCCTGTTGTCGCACAACGGCATGGACTGCGATCTCAAGCTGGCCTCGCAAGTGACCGGCCTCGATGCGATTCTCGGTGGCCATACCCATGATGGCATCCCGCACCCGGTGAAGGTGAAGAACCCGGGCGGTCAAACCCTGGTCACCAATGCCGGCAGCAATGGCAAGTTCGTCGGCGTGCTGGATTTCGACGTGCAAAATGGCAAGGTGCGTGATACCCGCTATCGCCTGTTGCCGGTGTTTTCCAACCTGCTCCCGGCCGACCCGGCGATGCAGGCGCTGATCACCAAACACCGTCAGCCTTACGAAGCCAAGCTGGCCGAGAAACTGGCTGTCAGCGAGGGGCTGCTGTATCGACGCGGCAACTTCAATGGCAGTTTTGACCAGCTGATCGTGGATGCCTTGATGGAAGTGAAGGATGCAGAGATCGCTTTTTCACCGGGCTTCCGCTGGGGCACCACGTTGCTTCCCGGCGAAGCGATCACGCGCGAGCGGCTGATGGACCAGACCGCCATTACCTACCCGACCGTGACCGTCAATGAGTTCAGCGGCGAGCGATTGAAAGCGATCCTCGAGGATGTCGGCGACAACCTGTTCAATCCGGACCCCTACTACCAGCAAGGTGGCGACATGGTTCGCGTGGGCGGGCTCAGTTATTCCTGCACCCCGGCCGCCGCCGTCGGCAAGCGGATCACCGACATGCGACTGAATGACAAACCGATCGACCCCGGCAAGACTTACAAAGTGGCCGGCTGGGCGTCCGTGGCCGAAGGTATCAGCGGCGAGCCGGTCTGGGATGTGGTGGCGGATTACCTCAAGGCACATCAGTCGGTGCCCGCACCCAGGCTCAACCTGCCGACACTGATTGGCGAACAGGGCAACCCGGGAATCGCGTGATCAAACTCGCGCGGATGCTGTGTTTGTGCCTGGCCCTTGTCGGGCTGCCAGTTGCCCGGGCCGCCGCGCCAGCTACTCCCCCGCCATGGGCCAAGAGCGACATGCACATGACCGTGCACCAGGTAGGGGCGCACAGCTACTACGTGGAAGGATTGCTGGAGGAGGCGAGCCGCGCCAACGAGGGTTTTATTGCGAACGCCGGTTTCGTGATCACGAGTGATGGTGTGGTTGTGTTCGACTCCCTCGGGTCACCGGCGCTGGCTGACCAACTGATCGCGGAGATTCGCAAACGCACCGATCAACCGATTCGTCGCGTGATCATCAGCCACTTCCACGCCGACCACTTCTACGGCATTCCGGCATTTCGCCGGATCGGGGCAAAGATATGGGTCGACACCCACGCGCATGCGTACCTCAATTCGCGTGCGGCCGTGGAGCGGCTGACTGAACGCAAACAACTGATCGGACGATGGCTCGGACCCGGCTTCAACTTGCCCAAGCCAGATCGTTGGCTCGACAAGCCTGAAGCCTTCGATATGGGCGGCGTGCATTTTTCCCTGCGTCGCGTCGGCCCGGCCCATTCACCCGAGGATCTGACCATGCTGGTCGAGCCCGACGGCGTGCTCTATTCGGGAGACGTCGTTTACTCCGGCCGCGTCCCGTTTATCGGCGAGGCCGATACAAGACAATGGCTGTTGGCGATCGACCAGTTGCTGACCATACCGGCGCGCGTCATGGTGCCAGGACATGGGCCGGCATCGCTCGACCCTCGACGCGACAGCCAGCTGACCCGCGACTATCTGATTTTTCTGCGCGAACAAATGGGCGAGGCAGCGCGCAACCTGGTTCCCTTCAGGGAAGCGTACGGCAAGGTCGACTGGAGCCGGTTCAAGGCAGAACCTGCCTTCGGCGCGGCCAACCGTCGCAATGCGTACAACGTCTACCTGGAGATGGAGCAGGAGTCGTTGTCACCCTGAGCTTTGCTCAGCCGAACTTGGCCAGCAACCTGGCCAGGTCCTGGGTCGAGGCGCGAACCTCATGCAGGTTGCTGGAAGCCGTGACCTGAGCATTGAGGCTGCATGCGAGCATTTCATAGAACGCCTTGTCCAGCGCGCGCCGCGCAGCGGTCATCTGCACCGCGACCTGGTCGCAGGAACAGCTGTCGGAAATCATTGCCTGGATCCCGCGCACCTGCCCTTCGATACGGGCCAGCCGGGTGATGATCCGGCGTCGATGTGCCTGCTCGTCCTGCGGAAGATCGCCAGGCTGCGCTTTCTCTTTCATGTCGATGAACTCTTGATGGGGCTGTCCGTCACCTTGCGGCGCACAAAATTGTCTTGTGGAAACTGCGGACTGGTGTCTTTTCGGCACATACCGCGAGGGTTCTCCGCCTGTCAGGCTAGCACGACAAGGCGATCTGCGTGAGTGCTGAGGCTGTCCGAGGACTCCGCCCAGGCAGGCGTCGAAACCTTTCCCCAATGGTGCACTGCATTAAGATTTAAATGCTGCGGCGCATTATTTTTCCGCTGATTTCATTAATACAAAGAGATTATCAAATTAGGTGCGCACGGCGATTTTGCTGTGCTAGTCTCGCTAGCTATACGTATACCCGCATAGGTATCCGTGGGGTATCGAAGGGGCTTTCAAATCTTGGTAATTCAATGCTCGAATTTAAGGGAATTCGTCAATGAAAAAGCGCGTCCTTATTACAGCCGGCATGGCCGCCATGTTCTGCACCACGGTATCGGCGACCGACGGGTATTTTGCAGCCGGCTACGGCATGAAAGCGGCTGGCCGTGGCGGTACCGCGATGGCGATCGCCACGGACAGCTTCGGTGGCGCCAATAATCCGGCGACCATGGTGATGGCCGGCGAGCGCTCGGATATCGGTCTGAGCCTGTTCAGCCCCAGGCGCAGCGCCTCGCGCAGTGGCCTGGGTCCCGGCCTGGATGGCTCGGTCGACAGCGGCAAACACTTTTTCGAAATTCCCGAGTTCGGCTATAGCCGCAAGGTCAGAGACAACCTTGCACTGGGCCTGAGCGTGGTCGGCAACGGCGGCATGAACACGAGTTACGCGGGCGGCCAGTTCAACTGTGGACAGGGCCCCGCCAACATATTGTGCGGCTCGGGCCGTCTGGGCGTGGATCTGGTGCAGCTGATCATCGCGCCCACTGCATCCTATGCATTCACGCCGAATCAGTCTATCGGCATCGCGCCGCAATTCGCCTATCAGCGCTTTGCCGCGAAGGGACTGCAGGCGTTCGCCGGAACGCCAGGCCTGTCCGCGCAGCCAGACAAGGTCACCAACAACGGTTACGGCAATTCCTACGGCATCGGAATTCGGTTCGGCTATTTCGCCCACCTGTCACCGAATTTCTCGGTGGGTGCGGCCTACTCAAGCAAGATCAACATGAGTCGGTTCACTGACTACGCGGGGCTCTTCGCGCAAGCAGGCGACTTCGACATCCCGGAAAGCTACTCCGCAGGCATGGCGTGGGCGCCGGTCGTACCACTGACACTATCGTTCGACTACCAGCGCAT
Source organism: Oleiagrimonas sp. (assembly GCF_027858935.1). Taxonomy (GTDB): domain Bacteria; phylum Pseudomonadota; class Gammaproteobacteria; order Xanthomonadales; family Rhodanobacteraceae; genus Oleiagrimonas. The sequence continues at coordinate 9,361 of NZ_JAQIBU010000325.1, forward strand.
CAATTACAGTGGCGTTCGATCGATCGGCAACCAGAGCCTGGTTCCCGCACAGCTCGGCTCGCCCAACGGCCCCGGATTCGGCTGGCGTGACATCAATGTCCTGAAGTTCGGTATCGAGTACCGGAGTTCCGCTAACTGGATTTGGCGAGCCGGCATGAATCACAGTGACAATCCGATCAATAGCGCCGACGTCACGTTCAACATCCTGGCGCCCGGGGTCATTACCGACCATCTGACGCTCGGCTTCACGCACACGACCCGTTCGGGCGGTGAGTTGAGCTTTTCCTATGTGCACGCCTTCAGCCACTCGGTGCAGGGCTCCTCGATCCTGCCAGTGTTCATGGGCGGCGCGCCGGCGGGCAATGAGCGCATTTCGATGTACCAGAACTCGATTGGGATTGGCTACGCCTGGAAGCTCTGACGGCGCTCGTGCTGCACCAGCAACAACGATTCCATCAGTTTCGACACGCTACGCCAGTGTCGGAAAGCTAGCCCGCACATCAGTCCCGTCCACCGCGACGGGCCGTGCCGGGTTCCTGAATGCGACCGCCGCCAGCGAGCCACACCGATCGTTGCAAGGGAGCCATCGACTCGGGGGCTCCCTTGGCGCGACACGGTCTGCGATGAAGCTCAGGTGTGTGAATCAGGCACGCATCCGGGGGCAACCGCCATCATCGTGCTGATGCCTCCAGCCCGGGCCCGCATTGCGCGTGGCCCGGTCAACTGTTCACAAAGCAGGGTCTGCCGAGAGAAAGCTGCTCATCCCTCATGACCTGCGCCGCCGGGCATGTGCTTGCCATCACCACGCGACAACCATGCGTAGTAGAGCAGTGGAATGACCAGCAGGGTCAGCACGGTCGAGACCAGCACACCGAACACCAGCGATACCGCCAGGCCCTGGAAGATCGGGTCGCTGAGGATGAAGAACGCGCCCAGCATCGCCGCCAGCGCGGTGAGGATGATCGGCTTGGCGCGCACTGCACCGGCCTCGACCACCGCAGCCTCCAGGCTCAGCCCTGCCGCCAGCGAGTGGTTGATGAAGTCCACCAGCAGAATCGAGTTGCGCACGATGATGCCGGCCAGCGCGATCATGCCGATCATCGAGGTGGCGGTGAACTGC
>NZ_JAQIBU010000003.1 GCF_027858935.1 Oleiagrimonas sp.
CCGGCGCCGCGCATGGCGCCGCGCATGGACTTGATCAGGTCCATGTGGGCCAGGGGCGACTCGGATTGCTGGACCAGCAGACCACCCTGACGCAAGGCCTTGGCGCAACTGGCGTAAAAATCGGGGTTGAACAGGCCCTTGGCCGGGCCCACCGGATCGGTGGAGTCGACAATCACCAGATCCACGCTACCTTCCGGAAGTTCGGCCATGTAGCGGATGCCGTCTTCGAACTTCAGCTCGGCGCGAGGATCGTCATTGGATTCGCACAGCTCGGGGAAGTGCTCCTCGGCCAGCCGCGTGACACGCTCGTCGATGTCGACCTGGGTGACATGCTCGACTTCATCGTGCTTGAGCACTTCGCGCAGGGTGCCGCAGTCGCCACCACCGATGATCACCACGCGCTTGGCCCGTGGATGGGTGAATAGCGCTGGATGGGTCATCATTTCGTGGTACAGGAAGTTGTCGCGGCTGGTCAGCATCACGCAGCCGTCGATCACCATCAGCTTGCCCCAGTCGGTGGTCTGGTGGATCTCGATGGTCTGAAACGGAGTCTGCTCCGAATGCAGCAGGGCCTCGGTGCGAAAACCGATGGAGGAGCCGGAGGCTTCGTGGGCCTCGGTAAACCAGGTGGACTGCGACATGACGTTTCCTTGGGTTGTTCTGGTCATGGGACTGCGTAAGACCGGGCATTGTAGCGGCTTGGTCGCGCACACACATGCTGCACTACACTAGCGGTTTGGCATGAGCCGGGCAGTCGAGGACCGCAATGAGCCAGAACTGGAGCATCGAGCGCGCGCGGCGTACATGGTCGATTCCGAACTGGAGCGCCGGTTATTTCGATATCAGCGACGCCGGCGAGGTGGTGGTGCAGCCGTTCGGTAGCAAGGGCGCTTCGCTGTCTCTGCCCGCGATCGTCGAAAAAGCGCGCCTCGAGGGCTTGCGCCTGCCGTTGCTGGTGCGCTTCCCGGACATCCTGGCGGATCGCCTGGCGCGTCTTCGCGATGCTTTTGCCCAGGCAATGCAAACCCATGACTTCACCGGCGGATACACCGCGGTATATCCGATCAAGGTCAATCAGCAGCGCGGCGTAGCCGGGGAACTGGCACGCGTGGGCACCGAGGGCTTCGGGCTTGAGGCCGGCTCCAAGCCGGAGCTCATGGCTGTGCTGGGCCTGGCGCGACCGGGCTCGCTGGTGGTCTGCAACGGCTACAAGGACCGTGAATATGTCCGACTGGCCCTGATCGGCATCAAGCTCGGTCTGCGCGTGCACATCGTGGTGGAGAAGCCCTCCGAGTTGGACTACGTGATTGAACTGGCGCACGAACTGAACGTCGAGCCGCTACTCGGCGTGCGGGTGAGGCTGGCCTCGATCGGCGCCGGCAAGTGGCAGAACACCGGCGGTGACAAGGGCAAATTCGGACTCAGCCCAAGGCAGTTGCTGGCGCTGGTGCAGAAGCTCGAGGCCGCTGGACTCAAGCACACACTGCAACTCCTGCACTTCCATATGGGTTCGCAGATCTCCAACGTGCGCGACATCGCCGCAGGCATGCGTGAGGCGGTGCGCTATTACACGGAGCTGCGCCGCATGCAGGTGCCGATCGGCATCATGGACGCGGGCGGCGGCCTGGGCGTGGACTACGAAGGCACGCGTTCGCGCAGTTTCAATTCGATCAATTATTCGATGGACCAGTATGCGTCCAGCCTGGTGCAGCCGTTGACCGATGCTTGCCGGGAGCAGGACCTGCCGATGCCGCATCTGGTCACCGAAGCCGGACGTGCGATGACCGCGCACCACGCGGTGCTGGTGGTCAACGTCAGCGAGGTGGAGAAGGCACCAGCCGGCCGCATCCCGCCGCAACGCGAGGACGAGCCCGCGGTGCTGCGGCACCTGCGCGCGGCGCATGCGTCACTGGACGAGCGTCCGCCGCTGGAGCTGTACCACGAGGCCCAGCACCATCTGGCCGAAGGCCAGACGCTGTTTGCGCTGGGCCAGTTGGACCTTTCCGATCGCGCGCGCCTGGATGACCTGTACTACGCCCTGGTCGGGGATCTGCGCGCGCGGCTGATACCGGGCGAGCGCGCGCATCGGCAGATGCTCGACGAGCTGGACGAGAAGCTGGTCGACAAGTACTTCGGCAACTTCTCGGTGTTCGAGTCGGTACCTGATGTGTGGGCCATCGACCAGATCTTCCCGATTGCACCGATTACACGCTTGCACGAGAAGCCCACGCGGCGTGGTGTGCTGGTGGACATGACTTGCGATTCGGATGGACGCATCGACCACTACGTGGGCGCCGAGGGCGTCGATGTCAGCCTGCCGCTGCATGCGCTCAAGGCGGGCGAGTCGTACCGGCTGGGTATCTTCATGGTCGGTGCGTACCAGGAGACATTGGGCGACATCCACAACCTGTTTGGCGACACCGATGCCGTCAACGTGCGCTG
>NZ_JAQIBU010000006.1 GCF_027858935.1 Oleiagrimonas sp.
GCTGCGATGGGCGACCTGCATGGCGGGGGCGTTGGCATAGCGATCCACGGCGATCACCTCCACCGCCAGACGCTGCAGCTCGATGGCCAACTCCTTGCCCAACTCGCCCGAACCCAGCAACAACACGCGCGTGGCGCTTGGGGACAACGCTGTTCCAAGGGGTTTCATGCGCGCTCCTCGTCAAATGGCCTATTCTACGTCTTCTGTCGCCACACCCGGATGGCTGTTGACGAACGCGATCCCGAGCATGTCCACTGCCATTGCTCCCCGAGGTGACAACACATGCGATCACGCATTTCTCAACGGTCCCCGATGGACAAACCCCGCAAGGGAGCATGTCGATGGGCGTGTTCCAGGTCATCGCCCAAAGCAACCCTCTGAATGCTGCTGCTCGTCCTGTTCCTGCCGACAACTCACGCACGGTCCACTGCGCCCTTGCCGGCAGCCCCGGACACGACACGCACGATATGGATGACGGCAACCCTGGACGGACGCCGGGTCGGCTACCTGCATTACCAGCGCAACGCGCTGCCAGGACGAGTCGTCACGCGCAGCGAGCTGAACGTCCAGTTCGCGCGCACCGGCCGGCCACTGCGGATACGCAACAGCGTGACCGAAACAGAGACCCAAAATGGTCAACCCCTCCGATTCAGCGCCAGTAGCCACATGTCCAGCCAGGACAACACGGTAAGCGGCACTCGAATGTCGGACGGCAGCTTCCGAGCGCCCCCAGACCCTCCCACACCCGACACACAACAAAATCCCGGCTCGCACTGACGGATCGGCCCTCGCGTGCCCACGTGCCGAAACTGAACGGCAAAAAACAACACACTCCGCCTGTCACGGGCCGCACGCTACCATCAGCTGAAGCGATACATTCCGGACTGACCCAGATGTGTCGATGCCGGAGCCCGCCACGTTCCCGTCAGGAGAACCCCATGATCCGCACCCAGACGCTCGTCATTTCCGCCGCCATTCTGTCCCTTGCCGTCACTGCCCTGCCCTCCCGAGCCGCCGAATCGGTCCGCTCCGTAGCCACCTGCAAGGCGCGCTCGGGCCAGATGTTCGATGCGCTTGTCAAAAAGGACTATGGCAAGGCGCGCGCGCATTTCGGCACCAAGATGCGCAAGCAATTCTCTGTCGATCGCATCCGCTCGGTCTGGAACACGCTCAATAAGCAGGCGGGTACCTACAAGAGTCGTGGCCTGGCCACAGCACACGCCGAAAAGGGCTTTTTGCTGGTCTCGACCCCACTGAAATTCGCCAAGGGCCCCGTGCATGCCGCCGTCGCCTGCGACAGCAAGGGCCGCATCATAGGATTGCGCCTGATACCGACCGGCTCGGCCCGCTGAATCGCCTCATGCGCCATGGTGCCGAGCCAGCGCCATGGCCAGCGCGACCCAACCGACAACGAAGGCAACTCCACCGAACGGAGTGACCAGGCCGACCCAGCGCGGAGCACCCAGTGCCAGTAGATAAAGGCTTCCGCTGAAAAGAACGATGCCGTATCCGAAGGCGTGCACGGCGATGTGCCTTGCACGGCCCTTCGGGACCATGGCCACGGTCATCACCAGCGCCAATGCATGCCAGAACTGGTACTTGACCGCGGTTTCCCAGATCTGGGCGTGTTCGGCATCGAGTACACCGCGCAGGGCATGGGCGCCGAAGGCCCCGAGCAGAACCGCGCTCGCGCCCGCAAGGCCTGCGGCATAAGCGGATGCGCGGGAGACAAATTGTCGCACCGGGAACCTCCTGGAACTATCTAAAGTCACTTCGGCGTATCGTGACATATCATGATCACTGGATCCTCACTCCGTACCCGCGGACGTGCGCGCTGGATGATGCGCGTGTCCAGTCTGGCCCTGCTGGTTCTGCTCGGCGCCTGCAGCAGCGCTGCAAAGCCCCGGTTCGACCTGACCAATGTCACTGGTCACCTCCCGAACCTGAAGTTCCAGCTGACCGCCGACAACGGCAAGACCATGACCGCGAAGGATTTCCGCGGCAAGGTCGTGATGATGTATTTCGGCTATACGCATTGTCCGGACGTCTGCCCGCTGACCATGACGCGCATGCATGTGGTCATGCAGCAACTGGGCAAGCTGGCTGACGGCATCCGGTTCCTGTTCGTGAGCGTGGATCCGGCACGCGATACCGTGCCGGTGCTGCACCAGTACGTCACCGCCTTCGACAAGCACGATGTGGGCCTGACCGGCACCCCCGACCAGATCCGGGCCTTGGCCAAGCGCTATCGCGCGGCGTTCGATCGCGGCAAGGTGCAGAAGGATGGCGGTTACGAGGTCAACCACAGCGCGGCGATTTATATATTCGACAGCAAGGGACATGCACGCGTGCTGGCCACCCCAGCCACCAGCAACAAGGACCTTGAGCACGACCTTCGCCTGCTGCTGAAGGGCGCCTGAGCATGCGCATGATCACACGTCTCGCCCTGCTGGCCCTCGTTGCATGGGCCACGAGCGGACTTGCACACGCTGGCGTCAGTGCCCCTTTGCAGGTCCATGACGCATGGATCCGGGTGCTCCCGGGTGCATTGCCCAACGCCGGATACGCCATACTCACCAATCCCGGGAACCAAGAGGTCAAACTGGTCGCAGCACGCAGCAACGCCTATGCCAGAGTGATGCTGCACGAAAGCAGCGAATCCGGTGGCATCTCGCGCATGCATGCGGTGGACCACCTGAGCGTGCCCGCGCATGGTTCGGTCCGGCTCGCTCCCGGAGGCTATCACCTGATGCTGATGCACGCGGTGCATCCCGTGAAGATCGGCTCCCGCGTGACCATCACGCTGCGGTTCGCCGATGGCCGCACCCAGGACGCATCCTTCCTGGCCCGTCCGGCCAACGCCAGCGGCGTGAACGACTGACTCGTGCCACTCCGGCCACTCCCGGCCGGACATGCTTCAGCCTCGGGCACGCCGCTCCCGGGCAGCCACCACGCGGGCTGCCGCCGCGCCCCTCGGCGGCAATCGTCCGCGCGAGGACAACGATATCCAGTTGCGCAGGGCCACCAGTGCCGCGATCACGCTCATCATCGCGCTGGGAATCCACAGCACCAACCCTCCGATCATCTGCGATGTGAGGAAACTGATCGAAGGGAAGGCGCGGCCGCAGATGTCGTAGATGGGGTACAGGTCAGTGCGCGCGAACGTGATGTAGGCGCCAATCAGGATCTGCGGCAAAGCCACGGCAAGCGCGACCAGGATCCGCACGCCCGGAGAAAGGCGCGCGGGTGGACTGGGCCGGCGATCGAGCACCAGCCACCAGAACAGCAGTCCGTCGACGGTCACGCTCCAGTTCATGACGCGATACCAGCGCCAGTCGAGCATCGCCACGAAGTGGATGGGTGGCCACAGCCAGACATAGATCACACCGAAGAACAGGAACGAAGCGACCCACGGATTGAACACTGTGTCCATCACCAGCTTCCAGGCACGACTGCTGCCGACCGAGCGCTGCCAGAGCGCGCGCCAGCGCAGCGGAAACCCTGCGCGCAGCGTGGTCCC
>NZ_JAQIBU010000056.1 GCF_027858935.1 Oleiagrimonas sp.
AGGGCCTTGAGGGCTTCCTCGAACGCAGCGGTCTCCTCGGCCTTCCAGGTGCCGGCGAGGTCGGCGATGTAACGAAACTCGTACGCGACGTTCAGCTTCTCGCTTTCCATGCCCAGGCCGGTACGAAGCGCGTGCAGCAGCACGTCATTGATCGACCAGTCTTTCTCGCGCGCCAAGCTCTTGATGCGCTCGATCAGGCTGTCCTCGATGTGGCGAACCACGATGTCCGGCACGTGCGAAACCTCCATGCAACATGCCCCCTGAGACCAACATAGTGGCCTGCGCATCCCCTCAGGACAAGTATCCGGGCCTGATCGGCTGCATCACGTGCCAATCAATGCACGCGAACCTGTTCCACTCGTCCGATGGCACCGCGCAGCGCGACCACAAGAATCAAACCCGGAATTGCCGACAAGGCAGTGATCGCGAAGAACATGGACCAGCCTACGTTGGGGACCAACCATGCTGCCAAGGGTCCCAGGAACACCCGCCCGACAGCTGCCAGCGAGGAAAGAAGAGCGAACTGCGAAGCCGAAAACCGCACGTTGCACAGCGCGGTAACGAGCACCACAAAGGCCGTGCTGCCGAGGCCGCTGAAGAAATTCTCGGCGCCCACCACGCTTGCCAGCGCGACAAGATCCGGACCGCTGTGCACAAGCCAGATATACCCCAGGTTGACCACCGCCTGCAGCACGCCGAGCACCAGCAAAGCGGGAAACAGGCGCATCCGGGTCACCACCCATCCCCCCGCCAGCGCGCCGAGCAAGCCTGCGACCAGACCAAAAGTCTTGTTGATCGCTCCCAATTCAGTGAGGCTGAACTTTGGCACGCGCAGCAAGAACGTTGTGGACAGTGACAAGGCGAACGCATCGCAAAGCTTGTACAGCACCATGAGCGCCATCCACGCCAGGGCCAGCGCACCGTAACGACGGAAAAAGTCCGCGAATGGCTGCACCACAGCCTCTGCGAAGGTTCGTGTCGCCTGCTCGTCTGGAGGTTCCGGAGAAGTGATGGTGACCGCCATCGCCGCGAACATCAGCACGCCCATCAAGCGGTACACCCAGGACCAACCGACATGATCGGCGAGGATCAACGCCAGCGCGCCGGAAACCAGCATCGCCGTGCGATAGCCGCCCTGCATCATCGCGGTACCCCAGCCTCGTTCCTCGGGACGCAAGAGGTCGGTGCGGTGAGCATCGTACGCGATGTCCTGCGTGGCCGAGGAAAAAGCCAGCAGCACCCCCAGAAAAGCCAGTGTGCCTGCCGATCCCTGCGGGGTGTAGAAGCTCATGGAGACCAGCGCCATGCCACACAGGAGCTGCATCAGCAGAATCCAGCCCCGACGACGACCAAGCCAGGGCAACGGCAACCGGTCCAGCAATGGTGCCCACAGAAACTTCAGGACATAGGCCTGTCCGATCAGCGTAATCCAGCCGATGTCTCGCAAGCTCAAACCGGCCTGCGTGAACCATGCCTGCAAGGCACTTCCCGACAGCGCAAGCGGAAGCCCGGATGCGAATCCCAGCAGCCCGATGCTCAGCACACGCCAGTTTCGACCGGGCGCTGACCCCATCCTTTCAGTCGACATAGTCCACCGTGAACGGTGCGTGGTCGGAAAAGCGCTCCCCCGTGAAGATCGAGCAATCCTGGAGGCGGTCCCGCAATGACGGCGTGGCCAGCTGATAGTCGATACGCCAGCCCACGTTGTTTTCGCGCGCCCGCCCTCGATTGGACCACCAGGTGTATTCCACCGTCTCCGGCTTCAGCGCACGGAACGCATCGACCCATCCCCGCGCCTCGACAAGCTCGTTGATCCAGCTTCGCTCCTCGGGCAGGCAGCCGGAGTTCTTCTGGTTGGATTTCCAGTTCCTGATATCCATCTCGCTGCGCACGATGTTCCAGTCACCGCAGACCACGTAGTCACGGCCACTGTCGAGCCATTGGTCCAGAATCGGGGCGAACCACTGCATGATGCGGTACTTGTACTGTTGGCGCTGGTCGCCCGAGGAGCCGGACGGGAAATACAGCGAGACCACGCTCAGGTTGCCGAACCGCGCCTCGATGTAGCGACCCTCGCAGTCAAAATCCTCGCGGCCCAGCTCGGTGAGGATGGCGTCTGGCTTTTCACGTGAATAGATCGCCACGCCGCTGTAGCCCTTCTTGCTTCGCGCATCGTGAAAACAGTCGTGGTAGCCCTCGCGGCTGAACGCCGGATCGTCCTGAAGCTGGTGCACGCGCGCCTTGGTCTCCTGCAGGCAAAGGATGTCCGCATCCTGCTCGTCGAACCAGTCGAACATGCCCTTGCGGGCGGCGGAACGGATGCCGTTGGCGTTGAGACTGATGATCCGCATGCGACGTTTCCTTTGAGGTTGCGGCATCATAGCAACCCAGCCATACGCCACGTGGACGTGGCGCGCGGCAGATGATTTTTTCTTCCACTCGCAGGAACCCCACACGTGCACGAACACCAGCGTCAATTCATCGAGCTTGCCCTGGCGCGCGGCGTGCTGCGCTTTGGTCAGTTCACCCTCAAGTCCGGGCGTACCAGTCCTTATTTCTTCAACCTTGGCCAGATTGCCTCTGGAGCCGGCCTGGCGCAGCTGGGACGTGCCTACGCCACTGCCGCAATGCAGTCGGGTATCGATTTCGACATGCTGTTCGGCCCCGCCTACAAGGGCATTCCGTTGGCCTCTGCCACGGCGATCGCTTTGGCCGACGCATACCAGCGTGACCTGCCGTTTGCCTACAACCGCAAGGAAGCCAAAGACCACGGCGAAGGCGGACTCCTGGTCGGCGCTCCGCTGACGGGACGCGTGCTGATCGTCGACGACGTCATGACCGCCGGCACGGCGGTACGCGAGTCGCTGGCGCTGATCCGCGGTCACGGCGCCACCCCCGCCGGCGTGCTGATCGCACTGGACCGCCAGGAGCGGGGACTGGGCAGCCTTTCCGCAGCCCAGGAGTTGACCGCCCAGGAGCAGGTGCCGGTGATTGCGATCACCGGTTTCCGGGACGTACTGGCGTATGCCGGTGAACACCCGGAGCTGGCTATCGAACGCCAGGCTCTGGAGGCTTATCGCAGCCAATACGGCTGTAGTTGAACCAACCCACAATTGCGCACGACGCGTGTACAGATCACGTACTCGGCCCGGCTATACTCGGGCGCGGAGGCTTCACTTATGCGGAAAATCATCCACATCCTTTTCATCGGCATGCTGTTCGCCAGTACTGCGGCGATGGCACAGCAGCAGCACAATGCCCATGAAAGTTATCGCTACAGCTGGATCGATGACAGTGGCCAGCCGCATTACAGCGACAGTTTGACCGACGAGGCCATCAAGAACGGCTATGACGTGCTCAACAGCAGCGGTCTCGTCGTGCGCCACGTCCAGCGTCAATTGAGCCCGAAGGAACGCAAAGAAGCCGAGGCCGCCGCGGCCAAGAATGATGCCGCACATGCCGCGCAGCAGCGCCGTATTTCCGAGGACCAGCAGATGCTCGCGGCCTATCCCAACGTGCGCGCGTTCCGGGATGCCCAGCAAGCTCAGATCGACCAGATCAACCAGACCCTGCAAACCACCCAGATCAATCTGCACGCGCAGGAGCAGAACCTGGCCGACCTGCTTGCGCATGTGGCCGACTTGAAGCACAGCGGGGAAAGCGTGCCCAAGTTCCTGCGGGATCGGATCGACAAGCAGCGCGCGAGTGTGACCGAGCAGCGCGCCGCCCTCGCGCGACAAAGGCTAGACAAGGCAGAAGCCGAAAAACAGATGGATGCCCGTATCAAGCGCTATCGCAAGCTGCGAGCCGCCAGTGAGGACGAGACGAACAACAGCGGGGACTGAGTCCGGTAACCCCTGTTACGGCGATCCACCGGTCACCCCGACCCCGGTTTGTATCAGAACGGAAGTTTCAGCTTCGGATCGATCGCCAGCAATTGCTTGCGAAAAACCGTCTGGATGCGCTTGAGCGCCTGCTCATCGTCGGCATCGAAACGCATCACCAGCACTGGAGTGGTGTTGGAAGCGCGCACCAGACCCCAGCCGTCCTTCCAATCCGCGCGCAGGCCATCGATGGTCGTCAATCGCGCACCCTCGAACTCGGAGGTTTCGCGAAAACGCTTCATGAACAGATAATGCTCGCCTTCCGGCATGGCAATCTTCAACTCCGGCGTCGAGACCCCTTTGGGCAAGCTCGCGAAGATCTCCTCTACCGTACGGCCCTCTGGGTCGCTGGCAAGGGTTTCCAGCAATCGTGCGGCGGCGTAGATACCGTCATCGAATCCGAACCAGCGCTCACGGAAAAAGAAGTGACCGCTCATCTCCCCGGCCAGCAACGCCTCGGTCTCGCGCATCTTGGCCTTGATCAGGGAATGACCGGTACGCCACATCAACGGACTGCCGCCCGCATTGAGCACATCGATCTGCAGATGACCGGTACATTTGACATCGTAGATGATGGTCGCTCCCGGATTGCGCGTGAGTACATCGCGCGCAAACAACATCAGCAGACGGTCGGGATAAATGATCTCGCCCTCGCGGGTGACCACGCCGAGCCGGTCGCCGTCGCCATCGAACGCCACGCCGATATCTGCACCGGTACTCTTGACCGAAACAATCAGATCCTGGAGATTCTCCGGGTCGGACGGATCCGGGTGGTGGTTCGGGAACTCCCCGTCCACCTCGCAATACAACGGGATGACCTGGCACCCGATGGCCTGCAGCACCTGCGGCCCGATCACCCCGGCGATGCCGTTACCCGCATCGACCACCACTTTGAGCGGCCGCTCCGACTGCACGTCATCGGCAATTCGTTCGACATAGTCCTCGACCACATCCATGCGTCGCAACTGACCCTTGCCACCGCTCTCGAGCCGGTTCTCGGCGATGCGCTCGTACAGTTCCTCGATCGCACCCTCGGACAGGGTCTCGCCACCGACCACGATCTTGAAGCCATTGTATTGCGGCGGATTGTGGCTGCCTGTAACCACCACCCCGGACCCGGTATTGAAATGATAGCCGGCGAAATACACCAGCGGCGTGGGCACCGCACCAATGTCGATCACATCGACACCCGCCTCCCGCAGGCCATCGGTCAGTGCCGAAGAAAGCTCGGTGCCGGACAGTCGACCATCCCGACCGACCACAACCTCGGTCAACTCCTTCTCGCGCATCACGCTGCCGATCGCCTGGCCGATAAGTCGTGCCACGTGACTGTCCAGACTCTCGCCCACCACACCGCGGATATCGTACGCCCGGAAAATAGTGCGCTCGACGGCAAGCGGCATGGGCTCTGGCTTGGGTCCCTGCGATACCACCGGCTTGGGTTTCACCGCGGGCGGCTGGTTTCGGGATACTTCCTCGGACAGCAAGGGCTCTGCGGTCGCCGGCATGGCGTCGTGCAGCTGCACCCTGCGGCGCAACCACAGCAAACCTGCGCCACCCGCCAGGCACAACAACGTGATCAAGCCTGCGAACAGGGGGCTGTTTGGCAGTACGATCCACGCCTGCGGAAGCGCGGCCAGCACCCGAAAACGTGTCCCTGCGATCGCAATCCCCTGGCTGCCATCACTGACACGGGCACCCACGTTGCCATTGCGTGCCAGCAACAAGCCATCCCCGCCGTCGCCAAGGACCAGATCCAGTCGACCATCATGAGGGTTGATCTGCAGCAATAGCTCGCGCACCGGCTTTGACGGCAGTTCGACCCAGGCATAACCGAGTGTTTGTGCTTCGGTCCCGATCTGTCGAGCCAGCGTCAGTACGACCTGTCCTTTGCTGGTGATGGACTGCATCGGCGGCGGCGTTGGTGAGCTTTGCGCAGCCAACAGCTGCGCGGCACGCGAATAGCCGAAGCGGTCGTAATCGGCGTGCACCACCTCGTCCAATGTGGGGCTGTAAAACTGGATGGTCACGGCTTGCGGCAGTAGCGCGGCCGCACGCTTGGCGGCGGCAGCACGCCCTTCGGCGCTATCCCTGGCCAACGCGCTGCGCAGCTGTGGATCCTGCAGTACGCGTTGCACCTTGTTGATCTGCTCAGCGAGGATGCTGTCCAGCTTCCGGACGGCCTGATGCTGGGCCTCGACCACCTGCTCGGCATCGCGGCTCTTGTGCGTGATCAGCCAGGTCTGCCAGGCGCAAAAACCGGACAACGCCAGCAATGCCGTGGCACAGGCCAATATCCAGAAGCGCTTGAGCGCAATCATCAGGCCCTGCCATGGGATCTGTACCGCGGCCTTTCTCATCGCCCTCTCCGTGTCCAGATCAACCTACTCCGGTGGAACCGAAACCGCCGCTGCCTCTCGAACTCGGGTCGAATGCATCGACAACGTTGATCTTCGCCCGGCCCACGGGGACGAACATCAACTGCGCGATCCGGTCACCCGGTTGCATGGTGAACGCCTGCGACCCGCGATTCCAGCAGGAAATCATCAACGGACCCTGGTAGTCGGCATCGATCAACCCCACCAGGTTGCCCAGGACCAGTCCGTGCCTGTGGCCCAGACCCGAGCGCGGAAGAATCAACGCGCACCAGCCCGGATCGCCAATATGGATGGCCACGCCGCTGGGGACAAGAGCAGTCTCGCCTGGCGCAAGGGTCAGCGGTTCTTCGACCGCGGCCCGAAGGTCCATGCCGGCGCTGCC